>DASSLJ010000080.1:0-16355 GCA_035689585.1 Candidatus Dormiibacterota bacterium | reverse complement strand
GCTGCCCGACACCAACCGCGGATTCGAGGTCATCGGCTTCGGCAAGACGTCACCCGACGTTTACACCAAGCTCTCGACCGACCATCCCATCGACCTGTGTCGTTACCAGGTCATCAACAACTACATGGGGCGAGCCGGTCTCATCAACTCGGGCGGTGAAAGCAAAGGCGCGACGGATCTGAAAGACGCCGTCCGCACCGCGGTGATCAACAAGCGCGCGGGCGGGATGGGCCTGATCAGCGGCCGCAAGTCGTTCCAGCGCCCTATGAAGGAGGGCATCGAATTACTCCACGCGATCCAGGACGTGTACCTGAACCAGGCGGTAACCATCGCGTAAAGCTCTCGTTCCTCGGTAGCGGATCGGCGTTCTCGCTCGACCGCTACAACGGAGCCGTGGTGGTCGACGGCCGGGTGTTGCTGGATGGCGGCGCACCGCTCCTTCCGCACATGCATCGATTGGGCGTCGATCCGGGAGACATCGTCGTCGTGTTCGTCACGCACTTCCACGGCGACCACACGCTTGGGCTTCCGCCGTTCGTCCTTCATCGGGTGTTCGTCGACCGCCGGCCGCTCACTTTCGTCGGCCCTTCGGGCACCGCGGAGCACCTGGAAAGGCTCTGGGAGGTCAGCTGGGGAGCCGACTGGAAACGCGTGATGCGCCCGCAGTTCAAAGTCCGGTACGTCGACGCCAAACGCGCCGGCACCGCCGCTGGGGTGCGTTACGAGACGATCAAGCTCGACCACGGGACGATGGGCAGCAACGGCTACAGGATTCACGTCAACGGCAAGGTGGTCGCGTACTCAGGTGACACCGAACCGACGGCGCCGCTCGACAAGCTCGTGGACGGCGCCGACGTGGCGATCGTCGAGGCGACGGGGCCGGGCGACGTGTTCAGCCACATGAGCTGGGAGAATGCCGCGCGGCTGCGCAAGCGGCATCCCGACACACGTTTCCTTTTCAACCACGTGTATTCGGGGACGACGACCGGCGCCGTCAAAGATCTTCAGGTGGTCGAAGTCTGAGGGAACGCTTGACTGTCCCGGCGCTGGTCGGCGCCGTGGCCGGCGGATTTGCCGGTGCGATCGTGTTCGGTGCGCTTTTCGCCCTCGGCGCGTTGCTTTCCAGCCGTGTCGGTAACCCGATCCCGACGATCGTGCTCGCCATCGCCGGGGCTTACGGCGGATGGCTGCTCGGCGTGGTCGTGTTTGGTGCGATTCGTGGTGGAAGCGACCAGACCACTCCTTGACAAGCTCGGCGTCAAGCCGGGCTTTCGCGTCGCTGTGATCGGGATCGACGATGCTTCCTTTTTGAAGATGCTGCGCGAGCGAACCGGTGACGTCGTGATCGGCAAACCGCGGCGGACGTGCGACATCGTGCTCATGAGCGCGAACGAGATGCGCGACCTCGACCGGATCCGCGAGGCGAAGTCGTGGATCGAGCCCAACGGTGCAATCTGGGTCGTGCGGCCGAAGGGCCCCGGGAGCCCATTGCGCGACACCGACCTCATCGAGGCCGGACTGCGAGCCGGCCTGGTGGACAACAAGATCGCATCGTTTTCGGAAACCCATGGCGCGATGCGGTTCGTATTTCGGCTCAAGGACCGGCCTAAGTGACACTGCGCATCCGCGCCGGCGCGTTGGAAGACGTGCCGCTGATCGCGGACCTGATTCGCGGCCTGGCGCGCTACGAGAAGCTCGAGCACGAGGTCGTGATGACCGAGGAGAAGCTGACAGACACGCTGTTCGGCGATCGCCGTTACGCCGAAACGTTGATCGCCGAGGACGAGGGCGAGCCGGTCGGCTTTGCCCTTTTCTTCCACAACTACTCGACGTTCCTCGCGCAGCCGGGCATCTATCTCGAGGACCTGTTCGTGCTCCCCGAGAAGCGCGGAGGCGGCATAGGGCGCGCCCTGCTCCAGCGCCTCGCGCAGGTGGCCGTGGATCGAGGCTGCGGGCGGCTCGAATGGGCAGTGCTCGACTGGAACGTCGACGCCATCGGGTTCTACGAGCGGCTCGGGGCCAAACCGAATGCGGACTGGACGATCTATCGCCTCACCGGCGAATCGCTCCAAAGAGTTGCGGGACAATAGGGCTTCGATGGGCGTCGATGTCCGGTCGCCAAAACCTCTCGACACGCATCCCGGCGATGAGATCGTCGCTTGGGCGAGAGAGCAGCTCGCGATCGCGCGCTCGATCCTCGACAACCCTGGCGGAGGGCTGCTGTTTGCGACCCAGACGATTGGCCAGGTGAGGTCGGGCCTGCATGAGCGAGACGCAATGAGATGGGAATCAGCGGTTGCTCTGTTGCAGGCCGCTGAGGATGCCGGCGTCCGGCGAGAGTTCGCGACCGCGCGCGCCAAGATCGACGAGGCGCTGACGAAGCTGGCTTAGGCGTCAAGTCCCCTTTATGAGGCCGCCGCGGCGATCGTCTCCTCGAACTTGCCCCCAAACGGGCCGACGCCTGGAACCGTGACGCCGGCGTCGCGATAACGCGCGATCGCAGCCTTCACGTGCTTGGCATCGCCGATCGCGGCCAGCACGTCGGAGTTCATATCGCCCGCTTCCATCGCCTTCCGGTAGAACGGCAACGACGCGTAGCGATCGAGCGTGCTCTTGTACGTCGCCAGCGCGGCGGCACGATCGGCGGTGGCGCACGCATCGATCGCGGCCACGACCTCGAAACCGTCCATCGGCTTGCCGGCCTTTTCACGACCCGCCCTCACGCGCGGGATGACCTCGGCCTCGATGTAGCGCGGCGGGCACATGTACAGCACGACGCCGTCCGCCAGCTCGCCCGCGAGCTCGAGCATCCTCGGGTTGAGGGCCGAGATCATGATCGGCATGTCCTCGCGTCGCGGTCCCAAATAGGACCAGCGCGCGGTGAAGTATTTGCCCTCGAAGCCGGATGCGCCCGTGCGCACGCTGTCACGCACGATCGTCAGGTACTCACGCATGGCGTCGACGGGGCTGTCGAGCTGAAGGCCCCACATGGCCTCGACGGTGACCTTGTGGCTGACGCCGATCCCGAGGATGAAACGCCCGCCTGAGAGCTCGTCGACCGTCGCCGCCATCTGCACCATCGCCGTCGGGTGCCGCGTGTAGATCGGAAGGACGCCGGTGCCGAGCTTGACGGTCTTCGTTGCGGCGGCGTAGGCGGCAAGGACCAGCGATGCGTCCCGAGCACCCGGAAGCTGGGTGGTCCACAACGACTCGTAACCGTGCTCCTCGACGATGCGGGCGCGCCTGACCGACTCGTCGAGGGTCTTCACCGCCGGGCTGAACGCAGCAAGGCGACCCATGCGTCGTCGAATATATCCGGGTGACGTTTGCGCAGGCGCTGTTCATGGGCCTGCTGCAAGGCGCAACCGAGCTCTTCCCCGTCTCCTCGCTCGGCCACGCCGTCATCGTGCCAAGCCTGCTGCACTGGTCGTTCAAACCGTCGGACCCTTCGTTCGTGCCGTTTCTGACCTTGCTGCACATCGGCACCGCGACCGCGCTCTTGATCTTCTACCGCAACGAGTGGATCGCGATCATCCGTGGTTTCTTCACCGCCGCATTCAGCGGCCGGATGCGCAACGACCACGAGCGCCTCGCGATGCTCCTGCTCACAGGAACGATTCCGGCCGCCATCCTGGGTGTGTTTTTTGAGAACCGCATCAAGGCCCTGTTCGGTTCGCCCTACGTCGCCGCCGCCTTCTTGATCGTGAACGGCGTGCTGATGCTCGGGTTCGAGCAACTGCGCCGGCGCGCGGAGCGTCGCGGCACGCGAGTCGAGCAGGAGCAGGAATTCGCCGAAGCCGAGCGCATCAGCTTTCGCGCCGCGGCGATCGTCGGCGCGTGCCAGGCGCTGGCGTTCATCCCGGGTTTGTCGCGGTCGGGGGTCACGATCGGCGGCGGATTGATCGCCGGCCTGCGGCATCAGGAGGCAGCGCGATTTTCCTTCCTCCTCGCGACGCCGACGATCCTGGGTGCCGGCATTGTGGAAGTGCCGCAGCTCTTCGTGAAAGGGGTGCCGGTCGGACAGTACGTGCTTGCGGCTGTGCTCGCTGCCATTGCGGCCTTCGTGAGCGCGCGATTTCTCATCCGCTATTTCCGCTCGGGCCGGCTCGACCCGTACGGTTGGTACTGCATCGGCGCCGGGTTCGTCAGCCTGGCTTTGTTACGCTTCGGCCTGTGAAGAGCAACACAGTTGCGGTCGGGCTGGGGGTACTTGGAGTCATCTTCGTCATCCTGGCGATCCTGTACGTGATCGGAGGAATTCTTCCGACGTTCACCTCATCGGATATCGCCGGTCCGCACTACAAGCACGCGGTCCTTTTCGCGGTGCTTGCAGTTGCGAGCTTCGTCGCCGCGAACTTCGCCCGGCCGAAGACCGCCTGAGCGCGCGCTTTAGCGCGCTGCGACCCGTTCGGGGACCAGTCGGCCGCCCAGGTCGCGGTCGCCGACGTGGATATCCTCGTGATAGACCGCGTCGGCGTTGACCTTCCATGGGTCGAGCGCTGATCCGGTCGCAATGTTCCGCGCGACCACAAGCGCGGTCATCATCGAGTGGTCCTGGTTGTTGTATTTGTGCATGCCGTTGCGGCCGACGAGGTAGAGGTTGGGCAGCGAACGCGCTAGATACTCGCGAATCACGTTGACGTTCGCCTGATAGGAGTCGTCGTACACCGGATACGCCTTTCGCTGCCGGACGACGACCCCATCGAAGACCTCCCCCGGCGCGCAGATACCGAGGCGGCCGAGTTCTTCCTTCGCCAGTGCGACCAGCTCCGCATCCTTCGCCGTCCAAAGACCGTCGCCCTCGAAGCAGAAGTACTCGAGCCCGAGGCATGTCGTGGCCGGGTCGGGAACCATGTCGGGGCTCCAGTTCTTGAAGTTCTGAATCCGGCCGACACGAACGCCCGGATCGTGGATGTAGATCCAGTTGTCGGGGAATACATCCGCGCGATTGATCATCAGCGCGATGCTGATGAAGTCTCGGTAGCCAAGCGCCTCGGCGGCACTGCGCACATTCGGCGGCGCCGGCGGATCCAGCCTCGAGACGAGCTCGCGGACCGGGATGCTCGAGATGAAGTGGCTGCCATGCAGCGTTTCCGCATTGCCGGACGCGTCGGCGGTGGTGATGGACTCGACCGCGCCGCGGTCGTGATGGATCGCCGACACGGAGCGGCCCAACCGGACCGGCTGCTGTTTGGCACTCGCGATCTCCGCCACGCGCTCCCACATCTGCCCGGGGCCCAATCGCGGATAGCGGAACTTGTCGATGAGGGTCGTCACGATCTCACCGCGGCCCTTCGCCTTGCGGTTCGGAAGGAGCGCCGTCCGCAGCACGACCCAGAGATCGAGGCTCTTGATGCGCTGCGCGGCCCAGTCCGCCGAAAGCTCTTTGGTGCTGATGCCCCAGACCTTCTCCGTGTAGGTCTTGAAGAAGATGCTGAAGAGGCGCCAACCGAACTGGTTGCGGACCCAGTCCTCGAGCGTGCGCGGATTTCGCACCGGGTGGATGCGCGCCCAGGCGTAGCTGACCATGCACCGCGCGGCCTCGAGCGGTCCGAGGTTCCAGAGTGCGTTGGCGGCCTTGATCGGATAGGCGAAAAAGCGACCGCGGTAGTAGATCCGGGACAAGCGACCGCGGGTGAGCATGTCGTCCCCCAGGATCTCGGTCCAGAGGTCTTCGACCTCCTGGTTCTTGGAGAAGAACCGATGCCCGCCGATGTCGAAGCGATAGCCGTTGTGCTCGACCGTCCGGGCGAGCCCTCCGACCTGCTTCGAGTCCTTCTCGATGACGGTGACGGGCACGTCTCGTTTCATGAGCTCGTAGGCCGCGGTCAGTCCCGCGGGCCCAGCGCCCATGATCACGACGTGCTTACGTTCGCCTTCGGCGATCAAGGCCGCCACAGGGTATCAACGAGTTGAACTAGTTCAGCGGTCCTTTACTGCGAACTTCGTCCACTTTCACGAGGGCGTCTCGCAACCCCTTGATCCAGTCGGCCTGGTGCATGCCGACGAGGCGTACGCACCAGGCAAGGGCCTCGCTCCGGCTGCGAGCCACACCGCCCGCGACGAGCGTGTCCAGGATCGACCGCTCGTTCATCCGCAGCCGCGTCATGACCGGCACGCTCAGCGTCGTGAAGACCTTCAGCTGATCCCCGCAGCGGGCGCCCCACGCTACCTTCCGACGGAAGTGGCGCTCGGCGTCGCGCGCGATGTGAACTCGATCCTCGCGCGTTTCCTCCCGAAAGCGCTCGATGCGAGCAAGCCTGGCCCCAGAGCGGCCCTCCGCGGGCGTGCCGGCCGCGAGCTCCACGTCGGGCAGCGTGCCGACGACGAGGATCTCCTCGCCATCGGCCGTCACCTCCGGCGGACCGGCGAACCAGGCTTTAGGTATTCGCGACGCTAACCACGCGCCCGGGTCCTCGGACATCGATTACAAGATTACCGCCGGACACGCGCTACGCGGCTGCCTCCGCCGGCTTGGGGCCGACGAAGTGGATCTCGTCGACCACGATCTCGGTCCGGAAGCGCTTCTGCCCTGCCTGGTCCTCCCAGCTGCTCGTCTGCAGACGGCCGTCGGCGTAGATCAAGCGACCTTTGTGCAGGTACTGACCGGCGAACTCCGCGAGCTTGCCGAAGGCGACGAGGCTGTGGAACTCGGCCTGCTCCTTGCGGTTGCCTTCGGCGTCCTTCCCCAGATACGAGTTGGTGGCGATCCGCATCTTGGCGACGTAGGTGCCTTTCGGCGTCGCCTTTACGTCCGGATCCGCTGTCAGATGCCCGATGAGAATGACCTTGTTGACCATCACATGACCTCCGTGAAATTGCGTTCAACTTAGGGGCCGGCAAACGGCGTGCCAACCCAGGTTGTTAAGACGCGAGAAATGCGGCCGGGTCGACCGGGACGCCGTCGATGTCGACCTGGAGATGCACGTGAGGCCCGGTCGCCAGGCCGGTTGAGCCGACGAGACCGATCAACTGACCGGCGGACACCTGCTCGCCCGACGCGACACGAAACGCCGACAGGTGGCAGTACACGACCCGGACGTGCGAGTCGACGAACACCGAGACGAACTGTCCGGCGCCAAGCGGGTCATAGCCCGTGACCGCCTTGCCGTCGGTTGCGGAGTAAACGTCTGTCCCCTCGCGGGCGGCGAGGTCGATGCCGGTGTGGAAGTGGCGGGTTGGGCAGTTCGGGTCATACGGTTCCAGGTCGACGTCGGTGCAGCCGAACGGTTGGGTCACGACCCCTCCGACAACCACCGCGGTCACGGGCAGGCGGACGTGACTGGGCACCTGCGTCGCGGCCACCAGCCAGGTCACAAGCGCGAGCGCAAGAGCGCCGAGGATGCGCATCACGCTCTGGCCACCGCCTTGACGATGTGCGTCATCGCTTCGTGCAGCGTCGACTGCAGTTTGTGCGCCGCCTTCTCGCCACCGCCCATCGCACCCGGGACCTTGAACACGATCAGCAATGACGCGAGCGCAAAGACATGGTGGATGGGCGTGACGCCGTCGTGCTCGAGCCCAAATCCGATGGCCATCACGAAAAGCTGTATCGGCTGCATGAAGAGGTTCGTCGTGAAGTGGGTGATCCACATCTTCGAGAGATGGTTCGTCTCGGGCAGCATGAAAAGAAGCCCGGCAAGCGGCGCCGTTATGGCGAGGACGATCAAGATCGCGTAGCGGATCAGATACGCGATCGCGACAGCACCAAAACCTGCGGCCAGCGCCGCCGTCGTGACGATCTCCAAGGTGCCTGCGGCGGTCACATTGGTGCTCAACTGCGACGCAAACGTGTTGAGGTTGTCGTACTGGTTGAGGCTGTACGCGACCGTGGACACCACGTTGGATGCATCCACGGTCATCTGGAACAGCGGCAGCGCGAAGTTGATGAGGACCGCCGCCATGAACAGCCGCGGCAGGAGGATGCGCGCGGTGTACTGCGTGAAGAGACCGTGGCCCCACATGATCCGGTAGGCGGACCACACCGCGATCAGGCCCAACCCGGCGTCGGCGACGATCTGAACCTTGGGCTCGAACGACGTGATGGTCACGTTGTGCGTGAAGACGTGGTCGCCCGGCTCGACGTCCGTCGTCGTCAGGACGAAGCCATACCAGACGTTCAGCAGCATCCCGACCGTGTCCTGGAGGATGTTCGCCAGGATCAGGTTCGGATGGACGAGCGTGTACAGATATCCCGATATCTGGCCGAGCTCCGCAGCGAGCCCGGCGATGTCGCCGGGGTTGAAGCTCATCGTTTAGTGGGTGGGAACTGAGCTCGTAAGGATGCTGACCAGCGAGCTGGCGACTTCGACGCCGATCGTGCCGACGACGATGCGCTGAATCCACTGCTTGGCCGCCAACGCGGATTTCGATTCGACCGCCGTGATCTTCCAGATGAACGCGAAGATGAATGCGAGCGCTCCGATCGAACCTACGAGCGCCTGCCCGATATGGATCCAAGTACTGATCAGATCGGTGATGGGTTGAATGTCCGGCTGTGCAGCGAGAAAGAGCATGGGGCACCTCCACTTTTTGGAGGCAACGTACGGATCAGCGCGCGCGGATGGAACCCAGGTTGTTAAGACGCAGACTTGGCGTGCGCTTCGATCCCCTCCAGGAGAAGCTCCAGCGCGGTCGCCGGCTTGCCCTTCGCCTGCGGCGCTGACTCA
Organism: Candidatus Dormiibacterota bacterium; assembly: GCA_035689585.1. GTDB lineage: Bacteria > Chloroflexota > Dormibacteria > Dormibacterales > Dormibacteraceae > 40CM-4-65-16. Next base: position 7,686 of record DASSLJ010000080.1, on the reverse strand, counting down.
ACCGGCTGCACCGCGCGAACCCTTGGCTCGTAAACATCAAGCGTTAGACCGACGACGCCGCTGCTGACGTCGACCTCGTAACGGTCTCGCGCACCGATTGCCTCCGGCGTCTGCCAGTGCACGTCGAACACCGCGACCTTGCTCGAGACGCCATCAAGCCGAAACTTGACCGCGCCGGTGTGCACCAGAGCGACGACCGCGGCGTCGCGCGGCCGCTTGATCGAAACGTTGACGACGCCGCTCGAGACATGGATCGGCACCATGCCTCGTGGCTCGGGAAGAAGACACTCGACGTTCGCCGCGCCGCTGTCGATCCACACCTCGCGCACGTCGAGGCCATCACAGTCGAGGACCGTGTTCCAGGTCGGCGCCTGCACCTTGAACTTCCACGGCCGGCGCGGGTTCAGCTCGAGCTCACCCTTTCCAACTCCTCGCAACCGTCGCACCACGACTCGCTCGCCATGAACCACGGCGGGCGCGGCTCCCGACTGATCCGGCGGCACGCGGATCAGCGCCTGCATATCTGGGGGACCGGCGCGGAGGATCACGCCGCGAGAGCCGCTGTCGATCGCGACCGTTGCCGGCTCACCGACGGCCATGACCATGGGCTCATCGACCCCCGACGGAGCCGTGATCACGTGCGTCGCGACCATCAGCGCCACTTCCGCTGCTTCGCCGGGCTGCAGCCCGGCCGACTCAAGCGTCAAGCCGAGCCGGCGGACCACGTCGCTGCGCGTCAGCGCCGAAGGCACTTCGAGCAGGATGCGGCTTGCGTCCTTCTGAGCGGCGACCCGCCGGCGCAGCGCGGCGGCCAGCGCCAGCACGCTCTCCCGCCAGGTCCCGCGCTCGCGCGGCCGGCTGACCGAATCCAGAATCGCGTTCGCCAGGAGCTCGACGAGCTCGCGGCGATCCCGAACGTGCCAGTAGAGCGAGGCGGCCTTCACGTCGAGACGGTCGGCGAGCCCGCGCATCGACAGGCCGTCGAGTCCGTCCTGGTTGATCAGCTCTAGGGCGGCCTCCACCAGCCGGTCACGCGTCAGTCCTCGCTGCTCTTCGGGGCTCAACGGTTGCACGGCGAATTCTCCTCTAAACGCCATAGTGGCACTTGCATTCCTAACAGTGCTAGGGATAATGTTAGCGCCAATAACCCTAACGACGTTAGGCAGAAGGAGAAAGGACATGCAGACGGCAGAAATTCGACGATGGCGCCTCAAGGGGCCGGAAATGGAGGGGCCCGTCGCCCGTTGGTACGCTCGAGTGCGCGGCTCGCAGAGCCAGCTCGACCTCTACCGGCAGCAGGCGTCGGAGCTGACGGCCGGCCTGAAGCCGGGGGCGAGAGTCCTGGAAGTCGCGCCAGGTCCGGGTTACCTCGCGGTCGAGATAGCGCGGCTCGGGAAGTTCGACGTGACGGGCCTCGACATAAGCCACACGTTCGTTGCGATTGCGGCCGAAAGTGCACGCCACGCGGGCGTCGCGGTCGACTTCCGTCAGGGCGACGTGGCGCACATGCCGTTTGAGCCGGCGACGTTCGACCTGATCGTCTGCCAGGCGGCCTTCAAGAACTTCACACTGCCGCGCAGCGCGCTGTTCGAGATGCACCGAGTTCTTCGCCCGGGCGGCGTCGCCGTGATCCAGGACATGAGCCACGAGGCGACGCACGCCGCCATCGAACGCGAGGTCGAGCACATGCGCCTCGGCCGCGTCAACTCGTTCACGACGAAAGCGACCCTCGAGATGCTCAAGCGCCGCGCCTACTCTCCCGCCCACTTCGCCCAGCTGGCTGCACTGAGCCCGTTCGGCAGCAGTGAGATCAAGACTGAGGGCATCGGCCTCGAGGTCAGGCTCGTCAAGGAGGCCGTGGCCTAACCTTTTTATTGGATGGCGAAGAAGCTCGCCGAATACGAAGCGAAACGAGACTTCAAGAAGACCCCTGAACCTGGCGCTCGCGTGCCCAAAAAGGCGGCGCGAGCGCTTCGTTTTGTCGTCCAGGAGCATCATGCGCGACGCCTGCACTGGGACTTCCGCCTGGAACGCGAGGGCGTCGGGGTTTCATGGGCTGTCCCCAAAGGCATCCCGCCCGACCCCAAAAAGAATCACCTCGCGGTCCACGTCGAGGACCACCCCCTGGAGTACTTCAAGTTCGCGGGCCAGATCCCCCAGGGCGAGTACGGCGCCGGCAAGGTCCTGATCTGGGACGAGGGTACGTACGAACCGGTCAAGTGGTCCGACCGCGAGGTCATGGTCGATCTGCACGGGAAGCGGCTGCAGGGCCGCTACGTCCTGTTCCGGACACGCGGCGACGACTGGATGATCCATCGCATGGATCCTCCGCAGGATCCCGACCGCCAGACGATGCCCGAGCGCCTGCAGCCGATGCTTGCCAAGCTCGTCTCCACGCTGCCTTCTCCCGATGGCGAGTGGGGTTTCGAGTTCAAGTGGGACGGCATCCGCGCGCTGGCGTACGTCGAAGGCGGGCGCGTGAGGTTGCAGAGCCGTACCGGCGAGGACATCACTCCGCGCTATCCGGAGATCCATCCCATGGGACGAGCGCTCGGATCCGCAGAGGTGATCCTCGACGGCGAGATCGTCGCGCTGGACGAGAAGGGACGTCCGAGCTTCGAAGAGATTCAGCAGCGAATGGGGCTTACGGCCGAAAACGAGATCCGCCGGAAGATGAAGGACGTCCCGGTCACGTACATGGCGTTCGACATCTTGTGGCGCGACGGCCATTCGCTCATGGGTCAGACGTACGTCGATCGGCGCAGGGTTCTGGCCGAGCTCAAGCTCACAGGCGCGTCGTGGCAGACGCCGCCGTACGAGAAAGGCGGCGGCCAGACGATGAAGGAAGCCAGCGCACGGGCCGGTCTCGAGGGCGTGATGGCGAAAAAGCTCGACTCGAAGTACGAGCCGGGCAAACGCAACGGCGCCTGGCAGAAGATCAAGAACCGCAACCGCCAGGAGCTCGTCATCGGAGGGTGGCTGGAAGGCGAAGGCAAACGCCACGGCTACCCGGGGGCCCTGCTCGTCGGCTACTACGACGGCAAGGGTAAGTTCGTCTACGCCGGCAAGGTCGGCACCGGCTTCACGGACAAGACGCTGGACGAGCTCAACGCGAAGCTCAAGCCGCTGGCTGTCGACAAGAGCCCCTTCGAGGAGGGTCCGAAGCCTCCGCGGGCGGCGCATTTCGTCAAGCCGAAGCTCGTCGCCGAGTTCGAATTCGTCGAGTGGACGCGCGGCGGCCAGCTGCGCGCGCCGGCGTTCAAGGGATTCCGCGTCGACAAGCCGGCAAAAGAGGTCGTGCGCGAAGGTGGCTAAGGAGACGTCGGTCGAGGTTCAGATCGAAGGCCGGACCGTGAAGCTCACCAACCTCGAGAAGGTCCTCTATCCGGATGTCGGCTTCACCAAAGCGCAGGTCATCGACTACTACACGCGCATCGCGCCCGTGCTGCTGCCGCACACGCGAGACCACCCGCTGACGCTGAAGCGCTATCCCAACGGCGTCTATGGCGAGTTCTTCTACGAGAAGAACTGTCCGAAACACCGACCGCCCTGGGTGCAGACCGCGACGGTGTGGAGCGGCGGCAACAACCGCGACATGTACTACTGCCTCTGCCAGGACCTGCCAACTCTCGTTTGGCTGGCCAACCTCGCGACGCTCGAGATGCACACGTCTCTCTCCTACGGCGACGACCTTCCGACGCCGCGCACGCTCGTGTTCGACCTCGACCCCGGGCCGCCCGCGACGATCGTCGAGTGCTGCCGGATCGGCCTGATGTTGCGCGATCTTTTCGCGGATCACGGCCTCGAGTCCTATGCCAAAACGTCTGGGTCGAAAGGACTGCAGCTCTACGTGCCGCTGAACACGAAGGTGGATTACAACGAGACCAAGGTCGTTTCCAAGGGCCTCGCGCAGTACTTCGAGGAGAAGCATCCCGACCTCGCGGTCCACAAGCAACTGAAGGAGCTGCGCGGCGGAAAAGTGCTCATCGACTGGAGCCAGAACGATCAGTACAAGACGACTGTCAACGTCTACTCGCTCCGGGCGCGAAAGAGGCCGACCGTGTCGACGCCGGTGACATGGGACGAGGTCGAGAACTGTTTCAAGAAGAAGGACGCGGACCTGCTCGTCTTCGACTCGGAGCAGGTGTTGAAGCGTGTCGAAAAGCAAGGGGACCTGTTCGAGCCCGTCGTCAAGAAGAAGCAGAAGCTGCCGAAGTCTTTGCTGCAGGCGACCGGCGGCAAAGACGCGGTAGAGAAGATGACGAACCGGCGGCACAGTGGCGGCCGAGGCCGCTATCCGCCGCAGAAGGGACAGAAGAACATTCCGACATGACACGCCCGCGGGTCGTGATCGCGGGCGCCGGCTTCGGCGGCCTCACGTGCGCGCGCGCTTTGCGGCATGCGCCTGTGGACGTCCTGCTCGTCGACCGCAACAACTACCACCTCTTCACGCCGCTGCTCTATCAGGTCGCTTCCGCGCTCCTCGATCCGGGCGAGATCGCACGGCCGGTTCGCCAACTGATCCGTCCGCTCGCGAACTGCGATTTCCGCCAGGCATCGATCATGGGAGTCGACCTCGAAGGGCGGCGTTTGCAGACCGATCACGGGCCGATCGCGTACGACTACCTCGTCCTCGCCACCGGAGCGCAGAGCGATTACTTCGGCAATCCCGATCTCGCCGAGCACACGCTCGGGCTGAAGGACCTCGACGAGGGCCTCGCGCTGCGCAACCGGATCCTGTCGCAGTTCGAGGCGTCGCGCTGGACCGCTGATCCCGCAAGGAGGCGCGCGCTTCTCACCTTCGCGGTTGTCGGTGGAGGGCCGACCGGAGTCGAGATGTCGGGCGCGATCTCGGAGCTCATCCGTGTCGTGATGCGGAAGGATTACCGCGACCTCGACATAAACGAGGTCCGGGTGGTGCTTATCGAGGCAGCGCCATATGTACTTGGAGCTTTCGACCCGATGCTGCGCGAGGCGGCGATCCGCTCGCTTCAGCGCAAAGGCATCGACGTGATGCTCGAGGCGAAGGTGGCGGCCGTCACGGATAGCGCCGTCAAGCTGTCGGACGGCCGCGAGATTCCTGCGTGCACGGTGATCTGGACAGCCGGAGTCCGCGCGTCCGATGTCGGACGTAAAACGGGCGCCTCGCTGACGCGACAGTCACGCATCAAAGTCGACGGCACGCTTCAGGTGCCCGGCCATCCGTCTGCATTCGTGATCGGCGACCTCGCCGGAGCCTCGGACGGCAGCGCGCTGCTGCCGATGCTGATTCCGGTCGCGATGCAGGCGGGCAAGCACGTGGCCGCGTGCATCACCGACATGGTCCGCCAGGGCGGCGCGCACACGTTTCGCTACAAGGATCCGGGGATCATGGCCACCATCGGCCGCAACTCCGCCGTCGCGCAGATACATGGTTGGCATTTCTCGGGGTTCGTCGGTTGGTTCATCTGGCTCACGGTTCACCTGATCAACGTCATCAGCTTTCGCAGCCGGCTGATCGTGCTCACGAACTGGGCATGGGACTACGTCTTCCTCGATCGGCCAGTGCGCTTGATCGTGCGAGCGCGCGAGTGAAGCGATATCTGGCGGCGCTCGCCATCGTCATCACCGCATGCGGCGGCGGAAACTCTGCTCCGTCGGTCGATGCCGCCAAGGTGCTGCATGATGGCGCGGCCGCGATGGCGCAGTGGAAGACGGTGGCCGCAACCTTGAAGATGAGCAAGGGGACAGTCAGCCTTCAGGGCTTTGCGCTGGTCAGCGCGAAGACTTCGGTGCGGTTGCCCTCCGAAAGCGACACCACATATACGGTCAAAGAGCAGGACATCCTCTTCAGCCTCGAGGTGGTGATCACCGGCGGCAAGGTGTATGTCCATCTGCCGCTGTCGAATCTGCAGGAGGCGCCGGCTTCGCAGGCGGCTGCTTTCCCAGATATGGCCAAGCTTTTCGACCCGACCACCGGATTGCCCGCGATCATTCCGCAGGGAACCAATCCGCGCTACGTGTCGACCGACCAGGTCAGCCAGGTGGCGTGCTATCAGATCGCGACCACTTATACGGCAGAGCAGGTTCACGGGCTTCTTTCCGAGCTCAGCTCCAATGGGCCGGTCGCCGCGCGCGTCTGGGTCGGCGTCTCCGACCACCAGTTCCGCAAAGCGGTGCTCGACGGCGCGTTCGGAGACAACGGCACTGAGGCAGCCGTCGAGGTCGACATCACCAGCTTCGACGCCGCCGTAACGATCACCTCGCCGCCGCCGCCCTAATTGAACAGACGCGTCGTGCTCGCCTTCGCCGGGGCGGGCTTGTTCGTCGCCGCACTCGACGCGTACGTGGTCGTGACGTTGCTGCCCGCGATGATGGGCGACGTCGGCCTGACCATCGAGCACCTCGAGCAGGCCACGCCGATCATCACCGGCTTTCTGGCCGGATACGTCGTCGCGATGCCGCTGCTCGGCGCCTACTCCGACGTGCGGGGCCGGATCCCGGTGTACGTCGCCTGCCTGGGCGCGTTTGCGGCGGGGTCGGTGATCACCGCGACGTCGGGTTTGGCAAGCTTCGCCGGCTTGCCGTGGATGGTGGCCGGCCGGTTCATCCAGGGCCTCGGCGGGGGAGGGCTCGTGCCGCTGTCCCTCGCACTCGCCGCCGACCTTTACCGCGACCGCGCTCGCACGGTTGCGCTCGGCTCGGTCGCCGCCCTTCAGGAAGCCGGCAGCGTGGTCGGGCCACTGTACGGAGCAACCGTCGCCGCCGCCGCGGCGGGCCTAGGTGGATGGCGGTTTGTGTTCTGGCTCAACGTCCCCCTCGCGGTTGCATGTGGCGCCGGCATCGTCATGGCTTCACGCCGATTGCCCGCCGGTTCCGGTACCGGGACATCGTCCGTCGATTGGCCGAGCGCGGCGATGCTCGGCGCAGGGTGCGGGTTGCTCGTGCTCGCGCTCTATCCCGACGATCCCGAACATCGCGCCGCCAACGCGTTGACACTGCCGCTCGCGATCGTGGCTGTAGCGGTTCTTGGCGCGTACGCATGGCGCCACGTGCATCAGCTCGAACCCCTGATCCCGCGCGACTTGCTGCGCAGCCGCACATTCGCCGGCGTCGTGATCGCCAACCTGCTCATCGGAGGCGCGCTGATCGTCGCGCTGGTCGATGTGCCCTTGCTTGGACGGCTCGTCTTCAACGAGACCGCGCTGGATTCCGGCCTTCTGCTGACGCAGTTCTTGATCGGAGTGCCGGTGGGCGCGATCGCCGGAGGGTTTGCTGCGGGACGCATCGGCAACCGCGTGGTTTCGGTGCTCGGGATGGCGCTTTCCGCCATCGCGTTCCTGGTGATGTCCGGCTGGCACGCCGACGAGCTCTCGCTTCACGCGGGTCCTTTGCGTCAGGCCGACCTGGCGCTGGCCGTCTGCGGGCTTGGCTTCGGGCTCGTGATCGCTCCGCTGACGGCGTCGGTGCTCGGCTTGACGCGCGGCCAGAGCCACGGCCTCGCCACCAGCCTCGTGGTGCTCGCGCGCACGATGGGCATGCTGATCGGGCTGGCGGCGCTGACGGCCTTCGGCCTGTACCGCTTTCACCAGATCCTGGGCAGTCCGGTGCTCAACGACCCCGACATTCGCTCACGCGTCAAGCACCTCGAGCAGCTCGTGGCCGCTGCGTTCCTTCAGGAATACCGCGAGATCTTCCTGATCGCGG
>DASSLJ010000079.1:0-9073 GCA_035689585.1 Candidatus Dormiibacterota bacterium | reverse complement strand
GTCGTCAGCCTCTTCACGCCTTCCTTGGCGTTGTAGTACGCCTGCGGCACGGCGGTGTTCGGCTTGTGCGATCCCGCCGGCGAGACGCCTTCGTACTTGAAGTAGATGTGGGCGGGCGTGTCGAGCGCCTTCTCGAGCCGGTCCGCGCGATAGAGCGGGCTCGGCCTCCAGATCTTGTAGACCTCGCGGACCTCGTCGGGGATCTCGATCCACGGCTCGGCCGAGACCTCCTGGGCGATGATCGCCTGCGGAAAGATCGGAGCAAGGTCGGCGGGCCCCATCGGCTGCAGCGTCTGCGGATTCAGGTATGGAGCCGGCGGAGCCGGCATGTCCGGCAGGATGTTGTACCAACGGTCAGGGATGTCGCGCTCGTCGAGAAGGATCTTCTTCGTCTTCACCGCTCCCAGCCTCCAGAAAAATGCGGACGTAGCCCCGTCCGCCTAGGGTAGCTCTAGTTCGTCAGGGTCGCCAGCGCCGGTGTCGGCTGTGCGCCCCTTCCTTGATCAGCTCGAGCCGCGGCCGCGGACCGTCGGTCCGGCCGCTCGGCGGTTTGCGGCTTCCGCGCTGGAACTGCACGGGCCAGCGCACCGCAACCTCCTGCTCGGCGGCCGCGTGCAGCGTCCACGCCGGGTCGTAGAGATGCGCTCGGCCGAGGGCGCACATGTCCGCCCGGCCGGCCAGGATGATCGTGTTCACGTCGTCGTAGCTGCTGATGGCGCCGACGGCGATCGTCGCGATGCCGGTCCGGTTGCGAATGCGATCGGAGAAAGGCGTCTGGTAGCTGCGACCGAAGCTCGGCTGCTCGTCGGAGACGGTCTGCCCGGTGGAAACGTCGATCGCATCCACCCCGTGCGCCGCAAATGCCTGCGCGACCTGCACCGACTCCTCGGCCGTCAGGCCGCCCTCGTACCAGTCGGTCGCCGAAAGGCGGACCGTGATCGGTTTCTGCGCCGGCCATTCGGCGCGAACCGCGTCCAGCACCTCGAGCGGATAGCGCAGCCGGTTCTCGAGGCTGCCGCCGTACTCGTCGCGACGTTGATTCGTCAGCGGCGAGATGAAGCTCGCGAGCAGGTACCCGTGGGCGCAGTGCAGCTCCAGCAGGTCGAAACCGGCGGCCGCGGCCATACGCGTGGCGGAAGCGAACTCGTCGCGCACGCCGTCCATATCCGTGCGCGTCATCTCGCGCGGGACCTGGCCCATAGATGAATAAGGAAGAGGCGAAGGCGCGAGCAGCTCCCAGTTCCCTGATTCGAGCGGCTCGTCCATGCCCTGCCACATGAGCCTGGTCGAGCCTTTCCGGCCGGAATGGCCGAGCTGGATTCCGATCTTCGCTGGCGTGTTCGTGTGCACGAAGTCGACCAGGCGTTGGAACGCAGTCTGGTGCTCGGCCCGGTACATTCCTGCGCACCCCGGCGAGATGCGGCCCTCGCGCGACACGCAGACCATCTCTGTCATCACCAGCGCGGCGCCACCGAGCGCTTTGCTGCCGAGGTGGACGAGGTGAAAGTCTCCAATCAGACCGTCATCTGCCGAGTACATGTCCATCGGCGACACGATCACGCGGTTGTCCAGCTCCAGCTCGCGCAGGCGGATCGGCGCGAACATCGGCGGCACGGCCGCTCCGTCCGAGTTGAACCAGCCTTCGACCCGCGCCACGAATTCCGGATCACGGACCTTGAGGTTCGAGTACGTGACTCGCCGGCTCCGGGTCAACAGGTTGAACGCGAACTGCAGAGGCTCCTGATGGACGTACTGGCCGATGTTCTCGAACCATTCGAGGCTTGCCTGAGCCGCACGCTGAGCGCTTTCGACAACCGGCCTGCGTTCCTTCTCGTACGCGATCAGCGCCGTCTCGACGTTCGGGTTTTCGTGGAGACAGGCGGCGAGGGCGAGCGCGTCTTCCATCGCGAGCTTCGTGCCCGAGCCGATCGAAAAGTGCGCGGTGTGCGCGGCGTCCCCGATCAGGATGACGTTGCCGTCGCGCCAGCACCGCGTGCGGACGGTCGGAAATCGAATCCAGCGGCTGTTGTTGCCCAGCAGCGCGGCACCGCCGAGGTCATGCCGGAACACTTCCCTGCAAAACTCGATCCCCGCCTCGTCGCTCTCGCCCGGCTTCCACGACCGGTCGGCGGAATCAACCTGGCCGCTTCGCCGCCAGCTGTCCTCCGCGAGCTCGACGATGAACGTGCTCATCGACGCGCTGTAGGGGTAGGCATGCGCCTGCACGGTGCCGATGTCGGTATCGGCGATGAAGAACTTGAACGCGTCGAACACCAGCGGCGTGCCTAGCCATATGTAGCGCGCGTGTCTGACGTCCAACTGCGGTTGGAACACCTCTGCCCCACCGCTGCGTGTGAGGCTGTTGACTCCATCCGCGGCGACCACCAGGTCATGGGAGGCGCGAAGCTGCGCGAGGTCGGGCGCCAGCTCGCGCTGGTGGATGCGCACGCCGAACTCCTCGCACCTCTCGCGCAGGATCGCGAGCAGGCGCTGCCGGCTGATGGCCGCAAAGCCATGGCCGCCTGAGGTGAGGACCTGGCCCTTGAAGTGGACGTCGATGTCGTCCCAGATCGCGAAGTCCTTGGTCAGGCGCTCATAGAACTCCGCGTCGGCGTTCTCGATCCCGCTCAGCGTCTCGTCGGAGAAGACGACACCAAAGCCGAAGGTGTCGTCGGCCGCATTGCGCTCCCATACGTCGATCTCGTGCTTCGGATTCAACAGCTTGGCGAGCGTCGCGAGATAAAGGCCGGCTGGTCCTCCGCCGATGATCCCGATGTTCAGCTAGGAGCCTCCCTCAGCCGGAAGCGCTGCAGCTTGCCGGTCGCAGTCCTCGGCAGCGCGTCCGCGAACTCGACGACGCGCGGGTATTTGTACGGTGCGATCTCGCTCTTGACGAAATCCTGGAGCGTCTTCGCCGGCTCGGGTCCGAGCTCCGCTCCTTCGCGCAGCACGACCACCGCCTTCACCAGCATCCCACGCTGCTCGTCCGGAACACCCACCACCGCGGCCTCGGCCACCGATGGATGCCGCAGCAGCGCCTCTTCAACCTCCGGCCCCGCGATGTTGTACCCCGAGCTGATGATCATGTCGTCGGCGCGCGCCTGGTAGTGGAAGTAGCCGTCTCCATCGCGCACGTACACATCCCCCGTGATGTTCCATCCGTTCTGGACGTACGTGCGCTGCCGGTCGCCACGCAGATAACGGCAGCCGGTCGGACCTTTGACCGCGAGCCGGCCGAGCTCGCCGTCCGGGACGGGACGGCCGTCTTCGTCCTGCACCTCGGCCACATAGCCGGGCACCGCGCGGCCGGTCGATCCGGGACGGATCTCGTCGCCCGCCGCGGAGATGAAGATGTGGAGCAGCTCGGTCGAGCCGATGCCGTCGATGATGCGCAGACCGGCGGCCTCGTGCACCGCTTCCCACGTCGCCTTCGGACACGTCTCGCCCGCGGACACTGCGGCGCGAATCGACGAGACGTCGGCAGCAGAAAACTCGGGAACCATCGCGCGATAGGCGGTGGGCGCGGTCGCGAGGACGGTGATGCGATGCCGCTCGACGGCTTCGAGCAGGCGCTTCGGTGAAGGCTGTTCGAGGAGGTAGACCGCAGCTCCCGCGCGAAGGGGAAAGATGAGGCTTTGCCCGAGGCCGAAGGTGAAGGCCAGCGGCGGGCTGGCGGCGAAAAGGTCGTCGCGGTTCGGCTGCAATAGATGACGCGAGAACGTATCCGCGATCGCGAGCACGTCGCGATGAAAATGCATGGTCGCCTTCGGCTTTCCGGTCGTTCCCGACGTGAAGGCCAGCATGCAGACGTCGTCAGCGGCCGTGGCGACGTTGTCGAAGCTCGGCGACTGCCCAGAGGTCGGGCGCAAGACATCGTCCACGCCGCCGCCGCCATAGCTGATCGTCTGGAAACCGTCGGACGCGGCGGCATCGAGGTCGTCGACGAATCGATGGTCACAGATCGCCGTCGTCACCTCGGCGATCTCGATCATCGTCTTCAACTCGCCAGAGCGGAGCAGGGGCATCGTGGTCACGGCCACCCCACCGGCTTTGATCACTCCGAGCCAGCTTGCAACCAGGCCTGGGTTGTTCGGTCCACGGAGCAGGACACGATTGCCCGGGACGAGACCCGTGTCGTCAACGAGCGTGCGCGCCACCTGGTTGGACCTCGCCAGGAGGTCGGCGTAGGACCACACGACATCGTCGGTGACGATGCAGCGCGTCGACCCACCGCCCTGCGCGACGTGGCGATCCAGAAGCTCGGTCGCGCAGTTGAGCATCGCCGGATAGCGGAGCTCGGGGAGCGTGAAGAGGAACTCCGGCCACGCGTCTCGCGGCGGGAGGTTCTCCCTGGTGAAGGTATCGACGTGCGCCGACCGCGTGACCTGCGTCAAGTCCCCTCCGCGTGCCTGCTCATACTACCTTCATGCAGCACGACGGTCCGCGCAACATCAATCCACCTGAGCTTGCGCCGGCACGTGGCTTTTCCCATGTGACCGTCGCCGGCGACACAGTCTGGTTCGGCGGCCAGGCGGGCAGCGACGCGAGCGGAAAGATCGTCGAGCCGCGCGACATGGTGGCGCAATTCACGCGCGCGATCCACAACCTGGCGGTCGCCCTGCGGGCGGCGGGTTGTGAGCCGCAGGACCTGGTCAAGCTGACCTACTACGTCACCGCCGTGGACGATTATCGAAGCAACCTCCGCGCCATTGGCTCTGCCTACCGCGCTGTCCTCGGCAACCACTATCCAGCGTCGACGCTCGTCGCAGTCACCTCGCTGTTTGACGAAGACGCACTGGTCGAGATCGATGCCGTTGCGGTTCGCCGGTCGTGAAGCGCTGGGAGCATTTCGACTACGAAGAACAAGACGGCGTCGCCACCATCACGTTTTCGAGACCGGACCGGCTCAACTCGCTGACGTTCGACGTCTATGCGGACATCCGCGACCTCACACGCGACCTACGGTCGCGGGCGGGCGACGTTCGCGTCCTCGTGATCCGCGGTCGCGGACGTGGCTTCTGCTCCGGCGGAGACGTGGACGAGATCATCGGCCGGCTGCTCGAGCGCGGGACCCGCGACGTGTACGAGTTTGCGCTCATGACCGGCGAGTGCGTCCGCAATCTGCGTGAGATGCCGCAGCCTGTGATCGCGGCGGTCAACGGCGTCGCGGCCGGCGCGGGCGCGGTGCTGGCAGCCGCGTCGGACATTCGGATCCTGGCGGAATCCGCCAGCTTTCGGTTTCTGTTCACCAGCGTTGGACTGTCGGGTGGCGACATGGGCATCTGCTGGCTATTGCCCCGAATCGTCGGTTGGGGTCGCGCGACTGAGGCTCTACTGCTCGGTGGCAAGATCGGAAGCGCGCAGGCGGTCGAATGGGGACTGGCCTCGCGCGTCGTGCCCGACGACCAGCTCGATTCCGCCGTCGCCGAGTACGTCGCGAAATTGACGGAGCTCGCTCCGTGGGGTCTGGCGATGACCAAAGAGATGCTGAACCGATCGGGGTCGGCCGACTATTCGACCGGCATCCAGATGGAGGCGTTCACCCAGACGATGCTGATGACGGCCGAGGATTTCAAGGAGTTCCATGCCGGCTTCATGGGCAGGCGGAAGCCCGAATTTCGCGGCCGCTAGGCGAAGACGATCGCTTCGTTGAAGTCCGAATAGCCCGCTTCGAAAGCCTGCTTGCTGATCCAGTACTGACCGCGAATCGGATCGTTGATCAGGACATCCGAGGGACTGACGCCGGCCACGACGTAGACGTGTGAGGCATACACGGGTCCGATCCACGGAATCGGTTGCCCGTCGAAGCTCACGTAGTCGTTGCGTTGATGCCACTGCCAATCCCACGTGGCAAACGCGACGACCGGATGACCCGCCATCACCTGCGCATAGATGGACGCGGCCGGCATCGCTCCGTAAGCGAGCAAGCGTGCGCCGTGCGCTTTCGCCACGCGCACGAGCGTTGGGTAGTACGTGCCGAAACCCGTGTAGTTGCTCTCACTGCCGTCGACGTTGCCGACAAACGTCTCGTACGGGTTGCCCCACCGCACCTGGCCTGCCGAGTCCACGTACATAGGCCGAGCGTCGGCGCCGACCTCGTTCAGGATCTCGTCCTGGCTCAAGTAGATGCCCTGGTGGGTAAGCGCCATGGAGGTTGAAGCCTCCTCGCAGCTGAGCGGCCGGTCCTGGTAGTAGAACGTGATCCCTTTGATCACGTGGATCTGACGCATCTCAGTGACTTCTTGTCGACAGTCCTGAGACGCACCATCCGAGCGGGCGCACGCGCCCATCGCAGCTTCATTCGCGCTGAGACCTGCCGCGCTGACCGGAGCGGCGATGAGAAACACAAGCGCGACCTGTGCCGCGACCGCAACGAGTGCGCCGAAGACACGGGTCTTCGATCGCGGCCGAGTTTCAACGTCGTGGCTTGAGACTGATTGCACTGCTACCCCAGTGGCGTGCTCTGAGATCTGGAGCCGCCGCCATCGCGGGGAAGCTACGGGCGCACCGCGAACGCGGCTGCGGCCGCGCGGTTAATTGCGTTAAAGCGTTGTCAATTGGCCGCGATCACGACGCGATGTCACATTCTGTGTCAAAAATCAATCGCGGCCGAGTATCGGGCGCAAACGCAGAAGTTGTCTTTTCGTGGGGGGTCCGGACCAAACGTCGGCCCGGGTGGTCACGCCGCTGAACGATCCGATCGTGATCCTCGGCGCGGGACCGGCCGGTTTGACCGCGGCGTACGAGCTCGTGAAACACGGCGCGCCCGTGTGCGTCTTAGAGAAGGACGCGCACTATGTCGGTGGGATCGCGCGCACCGTCGAACACAACGGTTATCGGTTCGACATAGGCGGCCACCGCTTCTTCTCGAAATCGCAAGAGGTCGAAGACCTCTGGACCGAGCTCATGGGTGATGAGATGCTGGAGCGCGGCCGGCTGAGCCGCATCTACTACCAGGGCCGGTACTACGACTATCCGCTGAAGGCCCTCAATGCACTTCGCAATCTCGGCCTTCGCGAGACGGTCCTGTGCATGAGCAGTTACGCGAGCGCAAAGCTGCGGCCCAATCCCAACCCCAAGACGCTCGACGCATGGGTCTCGAACCAGTTCGGCGAGCGGCTCTTCCGGATCTTCTTCAAGACCTACACGGAGAAGGTATGGGGAATGCCGTGCTCCGAGCTTTCCGCGGACTGGGCGGCGCAGCGCATCAAAGGGCTCGACCTCGCCACCGTCGTGAAATCCGCGCTGCTGCCGCAGAAGCGCTCGAAGGATCGGCAGAAGGTCGTGAAGACTCTCATCGACAAATTCCGCTATCCGCGCCTTGGGCCGGGCCAGATGTGGGAGCGCGTCGCGTCTTACCTCGACGACGCGGGCTTCCCCATCCGGATGGGCGAGGCCGCGGTCAAGCTCAATCGGTCGAGGGACGGCGTGACAAGCGTCGAGACTTCGCAAGGCACGACCATCGACGGTTCCGCGTTTGTGTCGTCACTGCCGATTCGCAATCTCGTCCAGATGATTCATCCGGCGCTGCCATCCGAAGCGCGGATGGCCGCTGCTCGCCTTCGCTACCGCGACTTCCTGACCGTGGCTCTCGTCATCGACGAAGAAGATCTCTTTCCAGACAACTGGGTCTACATCCACGATCCCGGAGTAAAGGTGGGCCGCCTTCAGAACTTCAAGAACTGGAGTCCGGACATGGTTCCGGATCAGAGCAAGAGCTGCATCGGCCTCGAGTATTTCTGCTTCGAGGGAGATGGGCTGTGGAGCTCGAGTGATGAGGAGCTCGTCGAGCTCGCAACCAACGAGCTGACGCAGCTGGGACTCTGCCGCCCCGAGCAGATCCTTGACGGTGCTGTCGTAAGGGTGCCCAAGGCATATCCCGTCTACGACGACGAGTACGCCGAGCACGTCGAAACGATCCGCAGGCACCTGGCCGCCGAGGTGCCCAACCTCCACCTCGTCGGTCGCAACGGGATGCACAAGTACAACAACCAGGACCACTCGATGATGACCGCGCTGCTGGCTGCCAGGAATCTGCTCGGGCTCGATGAGCGCGACCCGTGGAAGGTCAACGGCGATGCCGAGTACCACGAGCAGGTGAAGGTCGGCGAGGACGACAGCGGCCGGCTCGTGCCGCGCCGCGAGCTCGCAAGCTGAGGTGGCATTCGCTGCGCGGACGCTTGCTCGGCCGCGCGAGCTCGCTCTCTCGATACCGGGATGGATGCGGATCGGCGGCAGCGCTTGGCTTGGGACAAGACTCGCGCTCGCTGCGACCCTGATCGGCGCGTACTGCATCGGCTTTTACGTTCATCTCCACCTGAGCTTCGACCGGTGGGACACGACCTGGTACCTCGCCATCGCGCAGCACGGCTACGCGGATCCGAGGACCCCAAACTTCTTCCCCCTGTTCCCGATCCTCGAAGCAGGCATCGGCAGGGTGCTCGCCGGCGGCCACTATCCGCCGCACCGCTACCTGCTCGGGGCTGGGCTCGGGATCACAGCAATCGCCACATTCGTCGCGTTCTGCGCTCTCGCGGCACTGGTCGAGCTCGAGGAGGACGCACGCACTGCGGCGGCGGCCGTCCGTCTGCTCGCCGCCTATCCGCTCGCGATGTTCCTCGCGGTGGCTTACACCGACGCGCCTTTCCTCGCCGCGACGCTGGTCTTCTTCCTCTGCGTGCGAACGAGGCGCTGGACGGCCGCTGCGCTCGCGGGACTTGCTGCGGGGCTGCTGCGACCGCTCGCGCCTGTGCTGGCGATCGCGATCCTGGCCGAGCTCGCGATCGAGGTCGCGTTAAGGCGTACCGACTCCGCGACCATCAAAGGTCGCCTGTTCGCGAGCGCCGGCCCCCTTGTCGGGACCGGTCTCTTCTCCGGCTACCTGTGGTGGCGTTTCGGCGACCCGCTCCTGTTTGTGCATACGCAAACGCACTACTGGAACCACGTCGCGGCTTGGCCGTGGCACACGCTCGCCGACGCTGTCACGAAGATGCTGCACCCGGACGTCTACCTTGCGCTGGACTTCAGTCTCGTAATTGCGTTCGGCGTGCTTGCCGTCGTCATGTTCGCGCGC
>DASSLJ010000078.1:0-7266 GCA_035689585.1 Candidatus Dormiibacterota bacterium | reverse complement strand
AACATGTAGAGCGCCTCGGCGGCGTGGGAGTGGAGCGTCAGCCCGCGCTCGGAGATGAACGAGTAGTGGACGATGCGCTGGACGTCGACCGGGCCGGCCGACACGCCACATATATAGGAATCGCGAGGGACGTAATCCATGTTGTCGGCTGAGAAAGCGCCGACGAGCGCGGGCCGCAGCATGACCAGCCACTCCGGCGCCTGGAACCCGTGCAGCTCGCGCGATGAGATCAGGTAGGCGATCCATCGGGGATCGATGCGTTCACCGCCTTCGAAATCCGCGGTGGGTGACGCACCCAGCTCGACGAGCAGATCGGCCAACGCCCCCGTGATCAGCTCGCGGCCGATGTCCTCGTGGTCGATCCGCCAGGTGTCGAGGTAGTTCTCGTCGAAGAAATGTCCGAACGGGCCGTGGCCCACGTCGTGCAGCAGTCCCGCCATGCGCATCGTCTCTTCAACCAGCTGCGGGGAAGGGACCTCGTGCACGACCGATTTCAACGACGGGTAGAGGTGCCGCGTCCATTCACCGGCCAGGTGCATCGCGCCGAGCGCGTGCTGGAAACGCGAGTGCTCGGCGGTGGCGAACACCCACCACGCGCTCTGCAGCTGGTGGATGCGGCGCAGGCGCTGGAGCCACGCGGCGTCGATGAGGTCCTGCTCTGCGGCCTCGCCCGCGACCCCGCCCGGTCCCCGGCGCGTGATGCGAAGGTATCGGTAGATGGGATCGGACGACAGATTGACGCGCGAGTACTCGGACCGGGTCTCGTCCACGCCGCGATTATTACGGGGCATCGAGCTCTTCAACAGCGGCCTTTACTGGGAAGCCCACGAGGTGTGGGAGGCGGATTGGACCCCGGACCGAAAGGGCCCGGACTCCGGTTTCTACAAGGGACTCATCCAGATCTCGGCCGGCTGCCTGCACTACACCCGCCGCAACCCCCGCGGCGCGGTCAACAAGTGGCGCAGCGGCGCGGACTACCTGCGGCCATATTTGCCTGCCCACCGCGGAGTGCGGCTCGCGCCATTGGTGGAGGAGGTCGACGGGTTCCTGCATGCAATGTCGCAGCACGGATGGCCGGATCTGACCATGCCGCGCATCGCTCACGAGTAAGGAGGAAAGCGCCTCCCCGCCGCCGATTCGATGAGCCCGCCGTGCCCCAGCCGCAACAGGTCGCCGGCGTCCGCACGGCCATACGCAAAGACAAACGGAAGCAGCAGGTCGAGCGACGTGTTCCGGCTGAATCCCGCGCACGACGCCACACCGACGACCGCCGCATGGTCGAGGCGGCCGAGCCAGAGCATGCTGCCGGGGTGCATCGGCGCGCCGAGCTGAAGCAGCTTGCCGCCCGCGACCTCGAGCTCCGCGTAGGCGGGGTCGAGCGGGTCGATCGCCGAGGCGCCGGCAAACAGCACGAGCTCGGCGCCGTCTTCGACAGCCTCGCGATACGCGGCTGCGACCGCGCCGCTCGTCCGCGCCACCTCGCGCACAGCCACGACCTCGGCTCCGTACCAGCCCAGCTTGGAGGTGACCGCGGAGCGAAACAGCTCACGCGCCTTCGGTTTCAGTTTTTCGGTCGCGACCACGAATGCCTTCAGCGGCCGGAACGGTAAAAGCTCGACGACAGGACCGCGCTCTCGACACAAACGCTCGGCCTGCTCGACGAGCACGCCGGGCACCGCCACCGGCGTGACCTTGCAGCCCGCCACCTCCTCGCCTTCCGCAACGGCCTGACCGTCGATCAGCGTGAACACCGAGATGTGTCCGAGCGCGTTGATCGCATCCACGGCATCGGCGCGGACGCGGATGAGTCCACGCGAGCGCGAAAGAAGCCGGGCCTGGCTCTGCACCGGCTTTGTGGGCTCGAGGCCCGGTCCAGACAGCGCGAGCGCCAGGCGGCGAGCGGCCTCGTCCTCGTGGAGATCGCCTTCGTCCAGCTCGACGAGGTGGATCTCGCCGCTGGCCCGCACCCGGTCGAGGTGGTGCTCGTCGAGGATCGCGCCCTTGCGGAGGTCGGGTCCGAGGTCGTGGACGAGCACGCGTCCTTTTATGTCGTCGACCGTCGCGGTCCTGCCGTCGAGGCGAATGGCGCGCATCAATTGACCAAGATAGAGGTGGAAGTGACGCAACCCACAGTGCGGCTCTACAACACGTTCACTCGCCGCAAGGAGGAGCTGCGACCGCTCGAAGACGGCAAGGTGCGCATCTATTCGTGCGGCCCGACGGTCTACCGCTACGCACACATCGGCAATCTGCGCACGTTCATGATCCCGGACCTTCTTCGCCGCTCCCTCGAGTACCTCGGCTACGAGGTCGAGCATGTGATGAACATCACCGACGTCGGCCACCTCACCGACGACACGTTCGACCGCGGCGAAGACAAGATGCTGGTCGCGGCGCGCCTCGAGAAGAAGACGCCCGAGGAGATCGCGGCTCACTACACCGACGCGTTCCTTCACGACCTCGACCGCCTGAACATCCGTCGTGCGGACGTCTACCCGCGGGCGACGGATTACGTGCCCAAGATGATCGCGCTGATCGAGACGCTGATCGCCAACGGCAACGCGTACGAGGCCGGCGGCACGGTGTACTACGACATCACCACATTTCCGCGATACGGCAGGCTTTCACGCAACACCACCGAGAGCCTGCTCAGCGGTGTCCGTGGCGAGCCTGACCCGCGCAAGCGTCACCCTGGTGACTTCACCCTGTGGAAGTCCGCGGGTGAGCACCGTCTCCAGGTCTGGCCGAGCCCGTGGGGACCTGGCTATCCCGGCTGGCACATCGAGTGCTCAGCCATGTCCCTGTCGCTCCTCGGCGACCGCTTCGACATCCACACCGGTGGCGCGGACAACGTTTTTCCGCACCACGAGGCCGAGATCGCCCAGTCCGAAGCCGTCACCGGTCACCAGGTCGTCGGGATCTGGATGCACGGAGGGCTGTTGATGCTGTCGGGCACGCGGATGGCCAAGTCCGCGGGCAATTTCTTCCGCGTAACCGAGCTCGAAGAGCGCGGGATCGATCCACTGGCCTTCCGCTACCTGGCCCTCCAGGCGAAGTACCGCGCGCCGCTGAACTTCAGCCTCGAAGGGTTGACCGGCGCCGACAAGACGCTGCGCCAGCTGCGGGAGAAGGTCGCGGCGTGGTCGGCAAATGCAGGCGAGGTCGCTGTGGACTTGGATGGGCAATTTCGCGCCGCCATCGCCGACGACCTCGACTTCCCGCGCGCGATGGCGCTCGTCGCGGACCTGGCACGTTCCGACCTCGACGCCGGGACAAAGGCCGCAACGCTCCTCGCGTGGGACAGCGTGCTCGGGCTGGATCTCGGCCGCGTGCCAACCGCAGACGCGGTACCCGCGGGCGCTCAGGACCTGATCACGGAGCGCGAACGGGCGCGCGCGGCGAAAGATTTCGCGCGAGCCGATCAGCTGCGAGACCGGCTCATGGAGATGGGGGTGCAGGTCGCAGACCGGCCGCTAGAAAAATGAGAGGCCGAACCTTTCGGCCCGGCCCCATACTTCGGCTGTCCCGTCGCGGTCCGGACTCTCCCTCACGATCTCGATGTTCCCGTACGCGGCACGAAATGCATCCCGGCGCGAACCCACGCGTCCCAGGCTATCCTCGGCTGCTGTGCAGCAGGGCCGGTAGCAGCGGAGCAGGTGCGGTAAGCGCGCCGTTCACGGTCACGTAGCCGGCGCTGACCTAGTTTCCACCGCGCCGCTAGAGCTAGAGAATTCCTCTCGAGTCCGGCTTCGTGCGAGTCCGCGTTGCATGGGCCACCGCGCCCTTCACGTGCTCGTAGGCTCGCTGCAGATCGCCTCGACGCTCCAAGGCGTCGGCGTACCACGCGTGACATCGCACCAGTTCCGCGTTGTCGCCGGCATGCGTCAGCTGCCTCAACGCCGCCTCGAACTCGGAGTCCGCCACATCGGGCTGGTCTAGTGATGACGCGACGCGCCCCAGCCACATGTGCGCATGCGCAATGCTCGATCGCTCTCCCTGACTCTCGGCGCTAACGAGCGCCCGCTTTGCGAACTTGAACGCCTCCACGTACCTCGCCTCGGCCACGTTCAGCTCGCACAGGCTCAGCAGAACATGGCTGCGTCCAAGCTCGAGGTTGGTCTGTTCGCACAGCTCGAGTGACCGCATCAAGTGCCTGCGTGCGGAAGCGAAGTCATCACACGCCATGCAGGAAAGCGCGAGATTGTTCTCTGAGCGCGCGAGCGAAACGAAGTCCCGCAGAGTCTCGAGCAGTTCCACCGAACGAGTCGCGTAGACAAGGGAGCGGTGTGGCTGTCCAAGCTCGCGATAGGCAATCGAGACGTTGGTCAGGAGCCTAGCCTGACGGCTCATGTCATAAAGCGAGGCTGTGCGCTCGATTGCCACCTCGTAGGCGTCCACAGCACCCCGCCAATCGCCGGCGGCGAGCTTCGCTGCCGCCACGGCGTTCAGAGCCCTCACCTCGAGGGACCTTGGGACGGGCTCCAGCCTGCGACATGCCGCAAGCGATTGCTCCGCGAGCGCAACGGCTTCAGGTCGCTGCCTCATCTCCGCCATGATCGCCTCTGTGGTCATCAACTCGACGATGGTCAACACGTCTCCGGCAGCCACGATTTCGGGTCTGGCTTGCTCGAGCAGCTCTTCGCCGCGCTCCATCCGTCCCAGCTGCAGGGCGGCCATCGCGATGACGTGCCTGAGCTTGCCTCGGATCTTTGCCGGTGGATCGCGATCCAGGATTGACTCGCCCAGCGCGAGCGCCTCTTCGAACCGACCTTTGGCGTACAGGGCTTCGACGCGGGACAATCGGTTCGCGACCTCTTTCGCCGAGGCGGCGCGTGCCGCCGAAGCCAGCGGCGGCGGCTCAACGCCATCTGGCGCGCGACGTCTTTGGTTGGTCACGGCGCGAAGGTCCAATTGTGGCCGCTGTCCGCGTCGCGCACCAGAGTCCACATGAAAAGGAAGGAGCCGAACCTTTCGGCCCGGCCCCACGAGAGGAAGGGGTCTGAGGTAAGGCTCGCCCTCTAGGGGTGCGGCGTGTGTCCCACGTTCTGGTCGCCGGTATTCACAGGCGGCACAGGCAGCGTGTGGCCTTTCGATTTGCCGTTGGCGTTTCCGTTGCCGTTGCCATTGCCGTTGCCCGGTCCGTTGCCACTGCCGTTGCTGTTCGGGTTGCCGTGATGCCGCGCATTGCTCGCCACGGTCGCGCCATGAGTGTTCGCCACCGCGCTCACGCACTGGCCGATCCCATGGTCGCCGCTGTTGGCGATGTTGTCCTTGCATGTCTGAACCGCGGCGGTGACGGTCTGGCCCCAGATGACTGGGTTCAAACTTCCGGTCGTTACCGCGCCGGCGACCGTTACGGCGGCCGCCGCGGCGACGACGCCCGTGAGCACCTTGACCGTGAGTGCGGCCCCAGCCCCACCCGCAACGGTCCGGAAAGCACTCCGAGCGTGCGCCGCGCCGCGAGGCGGGATAGGGCGCGCCACGATCGGGTCGAGGGCCCGGTGCAGCGTGTCTTCCAGCTCGCGCTCGATGTCACTCATTTGCGAAAAGCCATAACGCCGAAGACTGGCCGAGCAACCAAATTTGGATCAAGGCCGTCCGAGTGTGACCTGAAGCTGCTTTCGGGCCGCAGCGAGGCGTGAAGCGACCGTCTGTTCGGGGACGTCCAGCGCCGCCGCGATCTCGCGGTTGGTGTAGCCGTGGTAGTGGCGAAGGACCAGGGCGGCGGCCTGCTTCGGCGGAAGCTTCTGGATGGCGCGGAACATGTCGGAGCGCTCAGCGACAAGCGCCGGATCCGGACCCGGTGCCGGCTTGCCGAGGCGGCGAATGATCTCGCCCGCCTGGCGGATGCGCTGATGGCGCCGATCTGAGATCGCCACGTTGATCGCGATGCGGTGGAGCCACGCCTCGGCGGGAGCGTCGGGCCGCCAGCTCGACCAGCTCCGATAGGCGCGCTCGTAGGTCTCCTGCGCGCAGTCCTCCGCCGTGGGTATGTCGCGGACGAGAGTGATGAGCGTGCCGAGGATCCGGCGGTACGTGTTGCGGTAGAGACGCTCGAAGTCCGCCTCGGAGCCGGGCGTATACGCCCGCTCGGCAGCCTCGTCTCGAATCCCTACCGGCAGCTCTAACTGGCTTGACTCCGAACTGATGTTCGTCTAACCTCCCGAACAAATGTCCACACCGGCGTTCCACTCCGGCGACTTTGCAGGGGACATAACGCTGGACCGCGTCATTCCGGCATCAGCGGCCGATTTTGTGACACTTCCCCCCGACCTGCGCCCGGAACTGGTGGCCGCGCTGCAGCGGCGCGGCATCGACCGACTCTACTCGCATCAGGCCGAGGCGTACACCGCCGTTCGGCGTGGCCGGCACCTCGTGGTCGTCACCCCGACCGCAAGCGGGAAGACGCTCTGCTACAACCTGCCCGTTCTCCAGCGCTTGCTCGAAGACCCGGAGAAGCGAGCGCTCTATCTGTTCCCCACCAAAGCCCTCGCGCAAGACCAGCTCGCGGAGCTCGGGGCGCTCAAGTCGGGACTGCCCATCGACGTCCGCGTCGACACCTATGACGGTGATACGCCGCCGGGGCGGCGCACCGCGATTCGCGAGGGCGGCCACATCGTCATGACCAATCCGGACATGCTGCACACAGGTCTGCTGCCGCATCACACGCGATGGCGCCGGCTTTTCTCGAGCCTGGAGTTCGTGGTGATCGACGAGCTGCACACCTACCGCGGACTCTTCGGGAGCCAGGTCGCTAACGTCGTCCGCCGCCTGAAAAGGATCTGCGAGTTCTACGGGTCGCATCCGACCTTCATCTGCGCATCGGCGACGATTCGCAATCCGCGTGAGCTTGCCCAGCGCCTGCTCGAAGAGGAGAACATCGCGCTGGTCGACCGCAGCGGCGCGCCTCGTGGCGAGCGCCGTCTGATCTTCTACAACCCGCCGCTGGTGAACCGCGAGCTCGGCATCAGGCGGAGCTCGATGCTCGAGGCGCGGCGCATCGCGGCGCCATGGATCCGCAGCGGCGTGCAGACGATCGTGTTCTGCCGCAGCCGGCTGCAGGTCGAGGTGATGCTCAGCTATCTCAGGCAGGATCTCGACCCGCGGCTCGACTCGTCGCGACGCGTGCGCGGCTATCGCGCGGGATACCTGCCGCTGCACCGTCGAGAGATCGAGGCCGGCCTGCGCAATGCCGAGATCACGGGCGTGGTCAGCACCAACGCGCTCGAGCTCGGCATCGACATCGGCAGCCTCCAGTGCGCAGTG
>DASSLJ010000077.1:0-19426 GCA_035689585.1 Candidatus Dormiibacterota bacterium | reverse complement strand
GTCGTGACTCAGCAGCTCACGCGGCTCAACCACATCGAGCGGACGCAGACGATGGTTGCGTTCCAGCAGTTCTCCGCGCACGACCTCGAGGCCATGTTCGGCCTCGGACTCGAAGACAAGCACGCCTGAGCGGCCTGCTTCCGGTCGCGCTGCGCGCGGCTCGCGCGGGCGCTGCAGTGCTCATCGCCAACGGACTTCCCCGGCCCGGCTCGGTGGCCGAGCTCAAGGGCGTGGGTGACTACGTCACCGCGACCGACCGGAACTCCGAGTCGGCAATCCTGGAAGTGCTTGCTCGCGAAACGCCGGGAGTGGCAGTGCTGGCGGAGGAGGGCGGCGGCGCCCGCGACGCGACGATGTGGGCTGTCGACCCGCTCGACGGGACCACCAACTTCACGCGCGGCTTTCCCGCGGTCGGTATCTCGGTCGCGCTGCTCGATCAGGGACGTCCGGTCGTCGGCGTCGTCCTGGCGCCATTCCTGGGGCTCGAGTTCTCGATGGCGCGAGGCGAGGGGGGATTTCTCAACGGCGACCGCCTCCCCCAGCACCGCGTTCTCGACCCGTCTAATGCCGTGGTCGCGACGGGCTTTCCCTTCCGCGACAAGCAGCTCCAGCGGCGCTATCTGCCGATGTTCGCCAGCGCGCTCGGCCGGTTTGAAGACCTGCGTCGCGCGGGCGCGGCGGCTCTGGACCTCGCGTGGACGGCGGCAAGCACGTTCGACGGGTTCTTCGAGCTCGGCCTCCACACATGGGACGTCGCGGCCGGCGCCGGCCTCGTGCTGGAGGTCGGCGGTGTGGTGACGGACTGGTCGGGGGACGATTCGTGGATAGAAACCGGCGACATCCTGGCAGGGTCGCCCGCGGTGCACGCGGTGCTCCTAGAGCTCGCCTCGCAATCGCCGGAACGGTAACTCGACGAGGGAGCGCCACTGCTGGCGCATCGCCAATCTGCGCGGCACCGTGCCCGTGCGAAGCCGGAATGGCACCGTTGTCCTGGTCTCGACCGCGGATCGAAAGTCCCCTTCGTACTCGGTGATCACCGAGGCGATGTCGTGGGCGCCGAAATGGCAATCGCTTCCACCGATCTCGGCCCCGAGACGGTCGCTGTGCCGCACGTAGAAGTCCTCGAGCTGCCGCCGGCGGAGCGATCCGATCGGCACCGTGTGCATGATCTCGATCCCATCGAGCTGATGCTTGTCGATCAGCCGGCGGAGCATGTTCGGCTGGATCGACCCGAAGTACAACGGCATGAAGGGATGAGGCACGATCGCGAGCGCGCCCTGGTCGTGGATCGCTTCGACGGTGTAGTCGAGTGACATTCCCCGCTTGACGGGCTTTTCCAGGAACCAACCGAGCATGTGCGTCTGTGCGGGCCAGCTCGTGGTGATCTCCTGGCCTGGGATGACGAAGACGCCCGCGTCCTCGCCCCTTGCCTGCGTCTCCTTGACGGACTCCATGCTGTCGTGGTCCGTGACTGCGATGCAGTCGAGCTTCGCGTCGACCGCCGCCTGCACAAGCTGCGTGGGCGTGACCATGCCGTCCGACGCGAAGGTGTGGCAGTGCGGGTCGGCTCGTGCCATCTATCTATTCGAAGATCGCACGGACGAAGGCTTCGGGGTCGAACGGAGCGAGGTCATCGATGCCCTCCCCCACGCCGGCAAGCTTCACGGGTACGTCGAGCTCTGCCTCGATTGCGATGACCGAACCCCCCTTGGCGCTCCCATCGAGCTTGGCCAGCGCGAGGCCTGTGATCGGGATCGCCTTGTTGAACTCGCGCGCCTGCATGAGGCTTGTCAGCCCGAGCACCGCGTCGAGCACGAGCAGCGATTCATACGAGGCGCCGTCGAGGGCTTTGCTCGTCACACGGCCCACCTTCGCAAGCTCGGCGAGAAGGTTGCGCTGAGTCTGCAGGCGGCCCGCGGTGTCCGCGATCACGACGTCCTGGTGACGGCTCCGCGCAGCCTGGATGCCGTCGAAGACGACGGCCGCGGGATCGGCGCCGCTGGAGCCGTCGAAGTGCGGGACTCCCGCCCGCTCCGCCCAGGCCACCATCTGCTCGATGCCGGCGGCACGATACGTGTCGGCGGCCACGACGAGCGGCTTACGCCCTTCTTTGTGGAGGCGGTGCGCGAGCTTGCCCGCGGTCGTCGTCTTGCCGGCGCCGTTGACGCCGTAGAGAAGGATGCATGCAGGGTCGCCGGCAAGGTTGAGCTCACGCGGTCGTTTCGACATGACGGCGGTCGCGGCGGCGACCAGCGCGTCGGCAGCCTCATCTTCGCGCCGCGGTGATTTCGTGCGCACGGCGCCCGCGAGGCGGGTGGCCATCGCGGGTCCGACGTCGGCGGAGATAAGCGCCTCTTCGAGGTTGTCGTAATAGTTCGGACCGAGCGGCGGCCCCAGCGCGCGAAGCGCTCGCTTGGTGCGCGCACCGACGCGGGTCCAGAAGTTCTGCGCTGCTAGCCCGCCTGCAGTGTCGGCTGACTTGAAAGTGCGCCCTGCGCGCGCCCGGCGGCAGCAGCCGGTTTGCGCACGTCCTCGAGGCGCACGGAGACGATGTGCGACGAACCGCTTTCATCGAGATGAATGCCGTACAGCGTCGACGCGTAAGACATCGTGACGTGGTTGTGCGTGATGACGAGGAACTGCCGCTGTGTGCCGAGGCGCGCGAGCATCTGGCCGAAGCGTCCGACGTTGGCATCGTCAAGGGCCGCGTCCACTTCGTCGAGGATCGTGAACGGGCTCGGATTCACCTCGTCGAGCGCAAGCACGAGCGCGAGCGCCGCCAGTGATCGCTCACCGCTCGAAAGCAGCGTGACGTTCTGCAGCCGCTTCTTGGGCGGCTGCACCAGAATCTCGACGCCGGTTCTCGGTCCCTCGTCGCCCTCGGCGTGCCGCAGCGTTGCACGACCGCCTGGGTTGAGCTCCGAGAAATACTCGTGGAAGTTCGCAGCGACCGCGCCGAAGACCGCTTCGTAACGCGACTCTTCCTCCTCGCGCAGCTTGCCGATCAGGTCCTCGAGGTCGGTCCGCGCGGCGGTGATGTCGTCGAGCTGCTCGGCCAGGTTCTGATATCTCTCTTCGAGCTCTCTGCACTCCGATTCGGCCAGCGCGTTCGTCGGCCCGATCTCGATCAGGCGCCGCTCCAGCGAGCGCATCTCTTTTTCCCTCGTCTTGCCGCCGGGAATTTCCTCGGGCGCGACGCCGTCGGGCATGCGGGTTCGGATGTCGTCCATCCGAGCCTGCAGCAATTCGGCCTCGCGTGCCACGAGCTCGAGGTTGCCCTGGAGGTTGCCCTCGCGCAGGCGGGCGTCGATGCGTGTCTCTTCGAGCGCGACAAGCTTGCGCGCGGTCTCTGCAGTCTCGGCCTCATCCTCGGGCGCATCGCGTTCGGCGGCCTCGAGGGCCTGCCGCGCTTGCTCGGCGTGCAGCCGCAATTCGGGAAGCGCCGCCTCGGCGCCATCGACGGCGATCTGCGCCTGGCCGGCCTGTGCCTCTCTTTCCGCCGTCGTCTCGGTCAGGCGCGCGACGTCTTGATCGACACCGGCGAGCTGACGGCGCAGCGTCTCCACACGCTCGCGCCACAGCTCACGCTGCTGATATGCGGCGCGCTGGTCGGCCAGCTCGCGGATGCGCTGCTCGAGATCGCGGTTGAGTGCGGACGACCGTTCCTCGGCCGCGTCCGCCGCCGCCTCGAGCTCCACGACCTTTGCGGACTGGGACGATTCGGCCTCCCTTGCGGCGTGGAGCAGGCGTGTCGTTTCGACGACGCGAGCGTCGGCGGCGTCGAGCTCGGCGACCTTGCGACGCAGGTCTTCGCGCCGCGCGCGAAGCGCCGCCGGTGCGTGCGGACCGACGACCACCCCACCGAGCAGCCGCCGTGCGATGTGGTCATAACCCTCGCGCACACGGACGTGCTCGTAAAGGGATCCGGGAAGAGGCTCGGGCGAATCGACGGGAATGGCCGCGGCGGTGTCGAGCAACGTGCCAAGCGTGGCTTCGAGCAGTTCCTCGTAGCCGGGCTCTGCCGTGAGCACATCGCGCAGCTTCAGCGCCGATGTCTGCGGTTGCGGAAGGCGCAGCAGCGACTCGATCTGGGCGTCGATACGCTCGAGCGCTTCCATCGCCGCTTGCCTGTCGCCCGTCGTCGTTGATTGCGTCGCCGCGTCGCGTGCGAGCTGCTCTTCGAGAAACTCTCGCCGCGTCTTCAGCGCCGCAAGACTCGATGCGGCGTTCGCGGCGGCACGCCGTGCGTGCTCGGCTTCACGCATCGCGGCGTGGGCGGCTTGCGTGTCCGGCTCGGGCGAGGTCACGGGCGCGTCGATCGAAGCAGCCGTCGTCTCGGCGTCCAGCAATTCCTTGGTGAGCTGGTCCTTCAGCGCCTCGGCGGCTTCTCGGAGCGATCTGCTTTCCGCAAATGAGCGTCGTGCCGACTCGGCCGCGGCGCGGCGGTTGCTCGAACGCTCCTCCGCGAGCTGCAGGCGGTGGTCGGCTTCGCTTTGCGCCAGGCGGAGCTGGCCGAGGTTTCTCTGCCGCGCAAGCCGGCGATCCTGCGCCGCCTGCATCGCCTCACGACCTTTCTGGAATTCGTCTTCCGCGATGCGCGCTTGCTCTCGCGCTTCGATGAGGCGCCGTTCCAGCGACTGCGCCTGCGACGTGGCTTTGCGATGCGCATCGCGCGCCTCGCGCCACTCCTCCCAGACGATGCTGCCTCTCAGCAGCTCGAGCCTCGCGGTCGCCTCGGCGGCTTCAAGCGCCGCCGCGGCCTGAATGCGCAGCGCTTCGAGTCGAGGCGCAAGCTCGGCCTTGAGGTCCTCGAGGCGCAGCAGGTTGTTGGCAAGCTCCTGCAGCTTGTTTGCGGCCTCCTGCCTTCTCGCCTTGACGCCTCTCACCTGCGCCGCTTCCTCGAGGAGCTGGCGCCGTTCGGCCGGGGAGCACACGACGATGTGCTCGATGTCGTGCTGGTCGATGATCGCGTACGAGTCGACAGTGAGACCCGTGCTGCTCAGGAGATGCAGAAGGTCTCGCCGCCTCACTCGCGTTCCGTTGAGGAAGTACTCGCTCTCGCGGTCGCGCTCGATGCGCCGCTTGATCGCAACCTCGTGATAGTCGATGGGAAGGCGACCGGCGGTGTTGTCGAAGGTGAGGGACACCTCCGCATAGGAGGCCTTGTTGCGCCGCTCGCCGCCGGCGTAGATGACCTCCTCCATCTTCTTGCCGCGGAGGTCTTTGGCCTGGCCTGACCCGAGGACCCACTTGACGGAGTCGACGATGTTCGTCTTGCCCGAACCGTTCGGGCCGACGATGGCGGTCACTCCGCCGTCAAATTGGATCTCGGTCTGCCGGGCAAACGTCTTGAAGCCCAGCAATTGCAGGGACTTGAGGAACAAGAGTGTGCGGGGAGGGTACCAGATGTCGGCGATTTCCGCGATTCGGTCCGTTTGGCGCCAAAGACACCGAATTCCTTGCGAATAAGGGGCGTTTGGCGCCAGAAGCACCTATCGCGGGCTCTACCCGCTTGAAATTGAACCGGACGGCGAGAGGAGCAAGGTCTCTGTCAGCGGCGGATCGGTCAGCGCCTCGATCACGGGCGGAAACGTTGCATCGACGACCACCCTCAAGCCGCTGCCGGCGGGAGTTGCCGTGCACGTTGCCGTGCCGGGCCCCATCACGGTCCACACGCTGCAGGTGGGCCTCCTCGCGATCCGAAGCTCGCCCGTCGAGTCGTTGCAGGCGGTCAGCGATACGTCGAGACG
Organism: Candidatus Dormiibacterota bacterium; assembly: GCA_035689585.1. Classification (GTDB taxonomy): domain Bacteria; phylum Chloroflexota; class Dormibacteria; order Dormibacterales; family Dormibacteraceae; genus 40CM-4-65-16. The sequence continues at coordinate 13,676 of DASSLJ010000077.1, read as the reverse complement.
TGTCAGCTGGTAGCCGGGTCCGCCTCGTGCATTCGTGTTGTGGACGTCAATACATGTAGGAAGTGCGCCGGGCGCATCCGACGAGTATGAGTAGTGGTTGAAACCCTGCCCGCTGCTGGATCTGAACAGCACGTTGAATGCGATCAGCGCCGCGAGCAAGCCCGCGAGTATGAGAGCCGGGCGGCGGTTCACACGGGCATTGTGCGCCCGGGTCCGGCGCTAGTCCTCGAGCGGTTCGCCGAACTGCCGGCTGCGCGGTTCCGGTAACGGCACGACCTCCGCTTCGGTCGCAACCGGCTCTGCTGAAGGTGTGGTCTGTCGCTGCTTTCGCGGACGGCGCTGGCGCTGCGGCTTTTCCGGCTTCGCCGCCGTGCCCAACAACGTCTCGAGTGCCGCCCGGGCCGCGTCCTGCTCGGCCTCCTGCTTGCTGGGCCCGTGACCCGTGCCCAGCGGCTCCGCACCCGCGAAGACCACCGACGTGTACTCGCGGTGGTTGCCGACGCGGGCTCCTTCGCTGTCGTAGACCGGCGTGGCACCGAACCGCTCCTGCGCGACCTGCTGCAGGCGGCCTTTGAAGTTTTCGTCGCGTGCAGGAACGGGCAGTGCTCGGTAGCGGTCGAGGTAGTAGTGATAGGCCGCGTCGTAGCCGGCGTCGAGGAACACCGCGCCGAGAACTGCTTCGAACGCGTTCGCGAGCAGCGACTTCAACGACCTGCCTCCACCCTTCGCGATTCCTTTGCCGAGGTAGAGGTAGCCGCCGAGTCCAAGCTGCTCCGCGAGCTGGGCCAGAGTGTTCGTGTTGACCATCGCGGACCGGGTCTGCGTCAGCTCGCCCTCGGAGGCGCCCGGATGATGCTTGTACAGGTACTCCGCGGCGATCAGCTGGAGGACCGCGTCGCCGAGGTATTCAAGCCGCTCGTTGTCGCGCGGCGACACCGAAGGGTTCTCGTTCGCAAATGAGCTGTGCGTGACGGCTTCGAGAAGAAGTCCGGGGTCGCGAAAATGAATCCCGATCTCTTGCTGAAGCTGCTGCAGCGACTGGGAAAGAGGCGCAGCTTGCGGTTGAGCTATGAGCCGGCCTTCTCCTGGATGTATTCCCACGCCTGACCGACCGTCGTGATCTTCTCCGCGTCCTCATCCGGAATCTCGAGACCGGTGTTCTCTTCGAACGCGTAGATCAGCTCCACGAGGTCGAGGGAGTCGGCGTTGAGGTCTTCCTGGAACGAGGCGTCCATGGTCACCTGCTCGGGCTCGCAGCCAAGGCGCTCGACGATGATGTTCTTGAAGTCCTCGAAGCTCAGCTTCTGAGTTTCCATACGCGGACTACTCTATCGCAAGGTCGGCGACGGCCGTGGGGCTGCCGACCGCAACCGCGCGGCGACCCGGCGCGAGCTCGCGCATCATGCCCGTGAGGGCGCGTTTCGGGCCGACCTCCAGGAAGCTGTCGCACCCCAGGTCGGCGAGCGACGCCACGCATGCCGACCAGCGTACCGGCGACCGCAGCTGCATCTCCATCACGTGCGGAATGCGGTCTCCACCCTGGTGTTGCCGGCCGGTCAGGTTCGCCATCACGGGAATTCGGGGCGCCCGCCACTCGACCCGATCGAGCGCCTGGCGGAGCCGTTCGGCAGCGGGCGCCATCAGCGGCGTGTGGAAAGCGGCGCTGACGTTCAAAGGGATCACGCGCTTGGCGCCCGCCACCTGAAGGCGCTGCGTCGCGACCTCGAGCCCGGTCGTCGTTCCGGCGATCACGGTCTGGGTCGGAGTGTTGTAGTTCGCCGGCCAGGCGTCGTTCATGCCCGCGAGAGCGACCTCGACCGCCGGTGCGTCGAGACCGAGGACTGCCGACATCGACCCGGTGCCCGGGGGTGCCGCATCCGCCATCGCCTTGCCGCGCTCGACGACCACCTTGATGGCGTGCGGCGCGTCGAGCGCGCCGCCGGCGGCAAGAGCGGCGTACTCGCCGACCGAATGCCCGGCCGCAGCAAACGGTTCGATGCCGCGACGGCGGAGAAGAAGCGTGAGTGCGATGCCGGCAAAGCACAACGCGGGCTGCGCGTTCTGCGTGAGGCGCAGCTCGTCGTCGTCGGCGGTCGTCAGGAGGCGGCGGAGATCGACGTCGGCGAGGGATGCGCATCGATCGCACAATGCGGCGATCTCGTCGTCCTGCAGAAGCTCGGTCCCCATGCCTGGCTGTTGCGAGCCCTGGCCGGGAAAAAGAAATGCGGTTTTAGCCGTCTATTCCTTCGCTTTGATGACTTCGCGACCGGCGTACTGACCGCAGTTCGGACAAACGGAATGCGGACGGCGCGGGTGCTTGCAGTTCGGGCACGGCTGAATCTGGATCAGAGCGAGCGCGAGGTGCGAGCGGCGGCGACCCTTCTTCGACTTGGACAGCTTGACCTTCGGGAGAGCCATGGCTCGGGGAATTCTACGGGAAGCTAGCTGCCCACCGTCTGGTCGGCGGTCTCTTCCTCGGCGGGCTGGCTGGCTTGCAGCGCCTCCACCCCACGCCTCACCGTCGCAAGCGTGCGTCCGAGGTGCGCCTCGAGCTGTTTCAACTGCTCGAGCGCGTAGCCCTCGGCGTCGCGAATGATCTGATCGGACTTGAGCTGGGCGTCCTTCACGACCTGCGCAGCATGACGCTCCGCGCGTCGCAGAACCTCGTGCTCGGCCGCTGCCTCCTCGGCGCGCTCGTTGGCGCGCGACATCGTGCGCGCGGCCTCGGCATGAGCCTCGGTGATGATCCGGTTCTGCTCCGACACAGTCCAGTTCGCCTGCTTCATCTCATCGGGGAGGTTGAACCGGATCTGGTCGATGAGCTCCATGAGCTCGTCCTCGTTGAGCATGATCTGCGTCGAAAGCGGCACGTGACGCGCGTTCTGGATCAAGTACTCGAAACGGTCCAGCAGCTCGTCGACCTTTATCGGAATTTCTCCTTCAGAGCTCTCGCCACCGCGGGCGGCACGAGGTCCGAGACCTTGCCGCCGTAGCTTGCGATGTCCTTCAAGATACTTGACGAGACGAAGATGTGGGCGAAGCCCGACATCAGGAAAACGGTGTGGACGTCGGGAGCGAGCTTGCGGTTCATCAGCGCCTGCTGGAGCTCGGCGTCGAAGTCGGAGTAGGCGCGCAAGCCCTTGACGATCGTGCTCGCGCCGCACGAGCGCGCGAACTCGACGGTGAGACCTTTGAAGGTCGCCACGTCGGCGCGCTCTCGCCCGTTCAACGATGCGCGGATGAGCTGCACGCGCTCCTCGACGGTGAACAGGGGCTGGCGTTTCTCGGGATTCGCGGCCACCGCGACGATCAGCTTGTCGAAGATGTGCAGCGCGCGATCGACCACGTCGAGGTGGCCGTTGGTGAACGGATCGAAGCTGCCCGGATAAACCGCGATCTTGGAGTTCGGCGGCTGGTCGCGGGCCATCACGTCTCGAGGACCGTCACGATCGTGTCGCCGTAGCGGCGCTGGCGGTTGACTTTCAGCCGCTCGAGCTCCGGAAGCTGCTGACGGCGCGAGTGCTCGGCGAGAACTGTCGCCTCCGTCACGTGTTGGTCGAGGACTTTCAACGCGCGGTCGAGCACGACGTCCTCATAAGGTGGGTCGAGGATCACGAAATCGGCCGACCTGATCACGTCCGGCGAAGCTTCGAGCCAGCGCACGACGTCGCCGCGTACCACATGCGCCTTTTGCTTGAAGCCGAGGGCGTCCAAGTTCTGGCGCAGGATAGCAAGACCGCGCGGCTGCTGGTCCACGAACCAGACGGCGTTTGCGCCGCGTGACAGCGCCTCGATTCCGATCGCCCCAGAACCCGCGAATAGGTCCAACACCGTTGCGCCGTCGACGTCGGGACCGACCATGTTGAAGATCGCCTGCTTGACGATGCCCTGCGTCGGGCGGATGTTCTTCGGCGCCTTGAGCCGGCGGCCACGCGCCTCGCCGCCGGTGATGCGCAGCTTGCTCATGCGTGGATGCGGATCACTCCGTCGCTGCGCATGACGCCGATCCGAGTCCCGGCCTTGAACCTGCCGGCCTTCGCTCGCGGAATCGCGACGAGCAGACCGCCACTTGTCTGCGCGTCGCACAGCATCAGCTGCTCCGTCTCGCCGAGCCCTCCCCACTCGACCTGGTCGCGATACGCCGAGTGATTACGCCTGCTGCCGTCAGGGAACAAATTGCGCTCGGCAAGATTGCCGGCGCCCTTCAGAAACGGAACCGAGTCGAACTCCACATCTGCGCCGCCTTTGAGATTGGCAAGATGGCCGATGAGCCCATAGCCGGTCACGTCTGTCGCGGCCGTCGCACCGGCCTTGACCATCTGCTCAGAGGCTTCGCGGTTGAGCGCGCTCATCACCATGATGGCCTCGGCCTCGAGCTCGGGCGGACACAGCCCTCGCTTGATTGCCGTGGCGACCAGTCCCGAGCCGAGCGGCTTTGTCAGGAAGAGAACATCGCCCGCATCGGCGCCCGCGTGCCCTATCGCTTTTCTCGGATCGACCTCGCCGATCACGGTGTAACCGAACTTCGGCTCGTCGTCGTCGACCGAGTGACCGCCGACCACGGCGACGCCGCCTTCCGCGAGCTTGGCCGCGCCGCCGGCGACGATCTTCTCGACGAGTCCGCCGCTGAGCTTTCCGCGTGGAAAAGCGGTGATGCCGAGCGCGAAGAGTGGCTTGCCGCCGACCGCGTAAACATCGCTCAGCGCGTTGGCCGCCGCGATCGCGCCGTACGCGTAAGGGTCGTCCACGATCGGCGTGAAGAAGTCGACCGTTGCGACCAGCGCGCGGTTGGCCGCGATGCGATACACCGCCGCGTCGTCGCGAGCGGCCGCATCACTAAGCACGTTGGGATCGATGATCGGGGGCAGCGCCCCGAGAACCTGCCCTAGCTCCACCGGGCTCAGCTTGCAGGCTCAACCCGCCCCGTGGCTGTACTCCGTCAAGCGCATCGGCGAAACCTCTGTCATCCGGCAATTAGTATCGACGCGTGCCGCTTGTGTTCGCCGCGATCGCCCCACACGGCGGCATCGCGATCGCCGAGGCTTGCTCGCCCGACGAACGCGACATCGCGCTGAAGACTCGCGCCGGCATGGAGGAGCTCGGACGTCGCTTCTCCGCCGCGCGACCCGACATCGCGATCGTGGCGACCCCTCACAACGTGCACCTCGCCAATGCGATCGCGGTGGTTCTCGCCGGCCGGGTGAAAGGACGGCTGAACGGTGTCAGTCCTCCGATCGAGCTCGACCTTTCGTCCGACGTCGAGCTTGCGTGGACTCTTCTCGAGTCGATCGCTTCGGCGGGCGTGCCATCGTCCGCAGTCAGCTTCGGGTCCAACGACCCGCCGACCGCGGTCGCACCGATGGATTGGGGGGTTCTCATCCCGCTCTGGTTCATGGGTGGCCGAAGCGAGCCGGCGGTGCCCGCGATCATCGTCGCGCCGGCGCGAGAGCTGTCGGCGTCCGACCACATCACCGCAGGCGCTGCGATCGCATCGGCGGCGGAGGGTTCCGACCTCCGGGTCGCGTTCATCGCCAGTGCCGACCACGGACACGCGCATCGCGCCGACGGACCGTACGGCTTCCATCCGGACGCCGCGAAGTACGACGCGCACATAACGGAGCTCGTACGTGGAAATCGTCTCGACGAGCTTGCGGACATCGATCGCGCTTTCGTCGAGCGCGCCAAGGCGGACAGCTGGTGGCAGATGTTGATGCTGCACGGCGCCGTTCGCGGCTGGAGTGGCGAGCTGATCACCTACGAGGCCCCGACTTACTTCGGAATGCTCACGGCGGCATACTCACCGGTTCGGCCGCCAAATCAGGCGTAGGCAGCGCCGAAAACCCCGCATAGGCGCGCCAATCCGGCTAATTGGACACCCTAGCTGATCGACGTCAGCTCGAGGCGGTGAAGCGCTGCGGACTTGAGGGCGGGATGAGCATCCAGCTTCGGGTCTGAAGCCAGGACCCTTTCTGCTTCCTGCCGGACCTCGCTGAGCAGCTCCGGCTGACGCAGTGAGTCCATCGCGACATCGGTCATGCCGTGCTGTCGTGGGCCGAGCAGCTCACCCATTCCGCGAATGTTCATGTCCTCTTCCGCGAGCTTGAAACCGTCGTGGATCGAGGCGACGAGCGCGAGGCGATGGTTGATCGACTCGGAATCCTCATCGCTGAGGAGAAGGCAGTGGCTCTGGGCGGCGCCGCGACCGACGCGCCCGCGGAATTGATGCAGCTGGGCAAGGCCGAATCGCTCTGCGCCCTCGATCATCATCACGGTCGCATTCGGGACGTCGACACCGACCTCGACCACGGCCGTCGCGACCAGGACCTGGATGTCTCCGGCGGCGAATCGCTGCATCACCTCGTCCTTGTCTTTCAGCCGGCCGTGGATCAGACCGAGTCGCAGGTCTGGAAACACCTCCCGCGAAAGGCGTTCGAATTCCGCGGTTGCGGAGCGCGCCTGCAGCGTCTCCGACTCCTCGATGAGCGGGCAGATGACGAACGCCTGCCTGCCGGCCAGCACTTCACGGCGCACGAGGCCGTACGCGTCCTGGCGATCCTCGGGTGGCACGACCCTGGTCTCGACCGGCGTACGGCCGGGAGGAAGCTCGTCGATCACCGAGAGCGTCATCTCGCCGTAAAGCGCAAGCGCGAGCGAGCGCGGGATCGGCGTGGCGGTCATCGCGAGGAAGTGCGGCCGCCCCGCTCCCTTGGCGCGCAGCAACTCGCGCTGTCGCGTCCCGAATCGGTGCTGCTCGTCGACGACCGCGAGGCCCAGGTTCGCGAGCTCGACGTCCTCTTCGATCAATGCGTGCGTTCCGACCAGGAGCGCGCAATGGCCCGAGGCCGCCGCGGTGCGAACCCGACGCCGCTCGGGCGCGCTCTGGCCGCTGACGAGCAGCTCGACCTTGAGGTCGGGAAAGCTGTCCTCGAGGTACGCGCGGAACTTGCGCAGGTGCTGGCGGGCGAGAATCTCCGTCGGCGCCATCACGACCGTTTGCAGACCCGCGGCATGCGCCATCGCGACGCACGCGGCGGCGACGGCGGTCTTGCCGGAGCCCACGTCCCCGTTCAGTAGACGGTTCATCGGGACCGCCCGCTCCATGTCCTTGAACGCCTCCCACGTTGCGCGGCGCTGCGCGTTGGTTAGCTCGAAACCGAGCCCGCGCTTGAACGAGTCGATCACGTCCTGCCGGTAGGGAATCGGCGTCGCCGGCTCGACCGCCAGCGAAGATCGCATGAGCGCGAAAGCCGTTTGCAGCTCGAACAGCTCGGCGAAAGCCATCCGGCGCCGGGCATGCCTGTATTCGCCCTCGTCTTTCGGCTTGTGTCCCATTCGCACCGCATCGGCGACACCGAGCAGGTTCTGGCGCGCGCGTACCTCGTTGGGCAAGACGTCTTCGAGCCGGTCGGCGAGCGGAAGCGCCGCGTCCACCCACTGCGCCATCCGCCGTGACGTGAGGCCCTGGACGAGGTGGTACTTCGGCATCATTCCGCCGACGCGCGACGGCTGGCCGTTGCCTTCGCGCTCGAGGCGCTCGTAGTGCGGGTTCTGCATGTGGACGCCGGCGAAGCGCGAGAACTTCACCGTACCCGCGACCGCGACCGAATCACCCGGATGCAGCTGGTTTGCGACCCATGGCTGGTTGAACCATGCGATCTCGAGCTCTTCGCCGGCATCGTCGATGACGGTGCCCTGGGTAAGCCTGATGCCACGCCGCGGTGAGCGCTTCGCCTGGATCGACCCGACTTTGCCGATGACCGTCGCTTGCTGACCGACGCGCAGGTCGGCGATTCGTGTCGGGCCGCCGAACGACTCCCAGCCGAACGGCAGCGTCAGCAACAGGTCGCGAATCGTCTCGATCCCGAGCTTCGCCAGGCGCTTCGCGTTGACCGCGCCGACCTCATGCAGCTTCTGCACCGGCGAATCGAGCGTCTGGGGGGTGAGGTCCAGTGCCATCTAGATTAGTCGGGTGGGTCGTAGACAGATCGAGATCGCAGCGCTCGGCGTCCTGATCATAGGTGTGATCCTGTACGCGGGCGCCGGAATCGTTTACGCGGGCGCCCTGACTTCGAGCGCCGAACGCACGCTCGGCACCGTCGTGTCACATCAAAACTCGCTCAACACGTCTTTCAACCAGATCGACAGCCAGGTCAGCGCCTTGAACGGGAGCGGAACCTTCAATCCCCAGCAGGCCGTGACGCTGGTCGACAAGTCCGTGGCGAACTCGCAGGTCGCGACCACGACGATCAACCAGGATGATTCGTCGCTCGCGTCGCTCGAGGCGCAGCTTGTGGCCAGTCGCTGGCTGACCGTCGTCGGACACACCAGCATCGACCGCGAGTCCGCTCGCGTGGGTCACGCCCGCAATGCGCTGGCGGCCGCGCGAACGATCGCCGGCGACCAGGTCCAGGACGGTCACTTCTGGCATTCGTTGTATACGGCGCTCTCCGAGCTCGACACGCTCAACAATCAGGCCGGCGGTGGAGACCTGACGTCGGCGAAGACCACACTGGGACAGCTGCAGACGGACATCAAACAGGCGGTGCAGCTGTCGACGGCTCCAGGGCTGCCATCTGATCTGCGTTCTCTGATCGTCGACCTTCAAACCTTCGTGACCGACTATGGTCACCAGCTCGACGCGCAGATCGCCGGTGACGACGCGACGGTGGCGCAGGACGAGTCGACGATCGACTCGGATCGAGCCAAGCTCGGCTCGTACGACGTCGACAAGATCGGAGCGGAGATCGACGCCTTCTACCGGCCGCTGATCGACCGGTTCAACTCTGAGATCGCCGCTGCGACCTCTTGAGCCCGTCGGCCCGCGCAAACCACACGAGCTGAGCGGCGATCAGGAGCACGAACAGGGCCAGCGCGACTGGACCCCATCGCGCCACGGCAAACCAGCCGAGCGCGATGATGGCCAGGACGACCGCGCTCTGAATCCAGTCGCTGACGAACAGGCCGACGACCGTGTCGATCACAGCGCGGACGAACCTCACGCGAGCGCGGGTTGCCTGATCAGCGCCACCGCGAGCCGAGACGCGACGAAGTAGACGACGACCAGGCCGAGGATCGAAACGAAGTCGAGCGGCCACTGAGCGCCCATTCCCTCCGCGGCCCAAAAGGTTCCGAGGCTCGTCAGGATCACGCCGACGGCGTATTTGAGCGTGTTCTCGGGCACTCGCGCGAGCGGATGGCGGACGACGACGCCGAGGCCTGCGACCAGAATGACCGCGAGCATCGCGGCCGCGGTTGCAGTCGCCAGGCCACGACCCGTGCCGCCGACGCCGATCACGATGAACGCGACCTCGAGACCTTCGAGAAAGACGCCCTTCAACGCAAGGACGAATCCGACCCAGTCGGTGTGCGTTTCGCGCAGTTGCGAGACCGTCTGCTCATAAGCACGTTCCTCGTCTCGCATGGCGATCGCGCCCGCCGATCGCAGCACCGCTTTGTGCAGCCAGTTCAATCCGAACAGCAGCAGCAGCGTGCCCACGAGCAGCTTGAGCGCGGACTCGGGGACGCGCGTGACGATCAGCTGGCCGAACACGACGACCAGGGCCGCGAGCGCGATCAGCGCTGCCAGCGTCCCGAGCAGCGGCTCGCGCCACCCACGGGTGAGGCCGATGGCCAGCACGATCGTCAACGCCTCGGTCGCCTCCACCGCGGACCCGAAGAAAGCCGCGCCGAAGATGAGGATCTGCTGCCCCACAGTCAGGGTGAGATTAAATGAGATCGATGCGGCCGGGCCTGTTCGCCGACGACTCGATCATCCGGCGCGTGAGCCGCGAAAACGTGCTCATGCTCGGCGGCGGCCGTGCCCTTTTGATGCAGCTGGCGCATCCGAAGGTGGCGGCCGGAGTCGACGAGCATTCCGACTTTCGGCAGCGGCCGCTCTACCGGTTGCGGCGCACCGTGAGGCTGACGATGGCCATCGTGTTCGGCGACCGCGACACCGCTCTGGCGGCTGCTCGCAACGTCAATCGCGTTCACGCACGTGTGAAAGGCCGCGACTACCGGGCGCTGGATCCCGATCTGCTGCTCTGGGTGCACGCGACCCTGGTTGACTCCGCGCTGGTGACCTACGAGACGTTTGTGCGGCCTCTTTCCTCACGACAGTGCGAGGACTTTTACCAGCAGATGAATGTGGCAGCCGAGCTCCTCGGTGTTCCCTCCACGAAGTTTCCACCGACGTTCGCGGCGTTCTCCGACTACGTCGAGGACACGATCGCCACCGAACTGCGCGTCGGCGACGTCGCGGTCGAGCTGTCGCGGCTGGTGCTGCGGCCGCGCGTGATGCGGATACCGGGCGTGATGTTCGTGCCCCTAGAGGTCATCACCACCGGCCTCCTCCCCGGTTCGCTGCGCGAGCAGTACGGCCTCAGGTGGGGACGCGCGCACCAGAGGCTGTTTGATTGGTCCACGCGCGCATTGCCCCGGGTGATCGCCGTCACTCCTCCGGTGCTGCGCGTGTGGCCGCTGCCGGGCCAAAACGTCAGGCTGTCGCCGGACTTCTCGCTTATTTCTTGATGTAGACGATCCCGAGGGCCTTCGGTCCGGTGTGCGTGCCCAGCACACAACCGATCTGACCGACGCTCACCTCGTGGTCGGGTAGGTCCTTGCGCAGCGCGACCGCGATCTGCTCCGCCTCATCCGGAGCCTGCGCATGCATGACAGCGACGTGCTCGACTGGCATGTCGCCCTTGAAATAGTCAACCATGCGCGGTATCGCGCGCGAACGCGTGCGCACACGGTCGACAGGCTTGATCGTGGCGTCGTCAGAAACGAGCAGCAGCGGTTTCAGGTCGAGCATCGTGCCGATCATCGCCTGCGCGCGGCTGAGCCTTCCGCCCATCTCGAGGTATCGGAGGGTGTCTAGCAGCGCCAGAACGCGGGTCTTCGGGACGCGTTGCTGGACGGCGGCGATCCCGGCGTCGAGCGTCTCGCATCCCGCCGCGATGCGACAGAGGAAGGCAATCGGCATGGACACGGATTGGCTGTCGATGACCTCGACCTTGAATCCTTCGACGGACTGCGCGCCGACGCGGGCCGCCTCAGCGGTCGCCGAGAGCTTCGCACCGATGTGGATCGAGATGCATCCGTCGTGGTCCTGGGCGAGCCGGCGGTAGACCTCCGCGAACTCACCAGGCGACGGCGCTGACGTGGTCGGAAGCGAGCTCGAGGCGGCCAGTCGGCTGAAGAACTGTTCGTTCGTCATGTCGACGCCGTCGCGGAACGTCTCCTTGCCGAACAGAACCTTGAGCGGCACGACTTCGATGTCGTAGCGGTCACGCCACTCGTCGGGCAGGTCAGCGGTCGAGTCCGTGACAACCGCGAACGTTCGAGTCAAGCGCTATTCGACGGAGAGGATGAACGGATAGTGATGCTGGCCGCCCTGCTGCACCTCGACCTCGAGGCCGGGGTAGCTCGCGCGGATCTCGTTCTCGAGGTTTGTGAGCTCGGCGTCGCTCGCCTGCTCACCCCGGTACACGGTCACGAGCTCGTATGCGTCCGGGCCGAGCTTGCCGATCGCCTTGTGGACGACCTCGGCGTAGTCGCCGCCGGCGAACTCGAGGCGGTCGTTGATGAGGCCGATGACATCACCCTTCTTCACACGCAAGCCGTTGGAACGCGTGTCCCGCACCGCATGCGTAACCTCTATGGTCTGGACGCGTTCGGCCTCGGCCTTCATCGCCTTCAGGTTCTCGTCCGCCGGGCGCTCTGGCCTGAAGGCGACGACCGCCGATACGCCCTGCGGCACGCTGTGCGTCTCGACGACGTGGACCTTTTTCTTGGTCAGGCCGATGACCTGCTTGGCCGCCGCGACGACGTTGCCGTTGTTCGGCAGGAGGACCACCTCGTCGTAGGGCACCGATTCGATGGCGGTGAGCATGTCCTGCGTGCTCGGGTTCATCGTCTGACCGCCTTCGATGATGGCGTCGACACCGAGGCCGCGAAAGATCTCCACGAGTCCGCGCCCCGCGACCACCGCCACGACGCCGACACCGTTGGGCCGCGGAGGCTTGGCGGCAGCCGTTGACCCCCCTTCCGACTCGAGGATGCGGCGGTGCTGCGTCGACATGTCGCCGACGCTTAGCTTCATCAGCTTGCCGTACCCGCCCGCAAGGTTGATCACGGTGGTCGGATCGTCGGTGTGCACGTGGACCTTCACTAGCTCGGGCTCGCCGACCACCAGCACGGAGTTACCGAGGGACTCGATCTGACCGCGAATCAGCTCGACGTCGAGATTGGTTCCCTCGATCAAGAACTCGGTGCAGTACCCCCACCCACCCTCGGGCAGGTCGAGCGCGACCTGAGCGGCCGGGATCGCCGGCTTCTTGGTTTCGTGCATAGCCGGGAGCGCGCTGTCCGATTCCTCGACCGATTTCAACATTCCCTCGAGGATCAGCTGCAGGCCGAACCCGCCGGCGTCGACGACGCCCGCGTCGCGGAGGATCTGGAGCTGGCTCGGAGTCTTCATGACCGCAGACTTCGCTCCGGCGGCCGCAGCTGCGATCACTCGCGGCACGGTCGCGTCGGAACCACTCGCGGCGGTTGCAGCAGCGCGCCCCGCCTCTCGTGCGACGGTCAGGATCGTGCCCTCGGTCGGCTTGTTGACCGCGCGGTACGCGGCGTTGGCCGCCTCCTCGAAGGCGGCGGCGAGCTCTGTCGGAGTGAGCGAGCTCTTGCCCTCGACCGCGCGGGCGAAGCCACGGAAGATCTGGGACAGGATCACACCCGAGTTGCCGCGGGCGCCCATGAGGCTCCCGTGCGACGCGAGCTTGGCGATTTTGCTGACCTCGGCGGCACCCGACTCCTTCACGTCTTCGACCGCCGATTGCAGCGTGAGCAGCATGTTGGTTCCCGTGTCGCCGTCGGGGACCGGAAACACGTTGAGGCGGTTGACCTCCTCGTGGTTGGCCGCGAGCCAGCTCAAGCTGCCGAGCAACGCCCGCTTGAAAAGAGGTCCGTCCACGCCCGTGGCCTTGGCTGCCAACACGATCAGCTCCGCTCTTCGCGAACGCCCTGGACGTTGACGTTGACCTTCAGGACGGGCACGCTCACCGACCGCTCGACCTCGAACTTCACCGTCTCCTGAAGGTTGTGCGCCACCTCGGTGATGCGCATGCCGTACTGGACGATCACGTAGACGTCGATGACCAGGCCTTCCTCGAGCTGGACGACGTCGACGCCCTTGTCGACGTGCTCGCGCCGCAAGAGCTCAGCGAAGCCATCGCGGAGGCCGCGGCCCGCCATGCCGCTGATGCCGTAACACCGCATGGCAGCGTGGCCGGCGATCGCCGCAACGGCGGAGGGAAAGACCTCGATGCGGCCCCACTGCTTAGATTGGATGAGGGCGGAAGAGGGCGTGGAGGGGGTGGTTTTCGAAGCCATTCGAAGGCTCATGGTACAATTCACGTCCGCGTCGAGCACCCGTTCGGTGCACGCGCTTACTCCAAGCAGGAAGGTGCCCCGTGGCCAAGCAGTGCGAGATCTGCGGCAAGAGCCCGCAGTTCGGACATCACGTCAGTCACGCCAAGAACCGGGTCAACCGGAGGTTCGAACCCAACCTCCAGATGGGTCGCGTGACGGTCGCCGGACGAACGTTTCGGGCGAAGGTGTGCACTCGCTGCCTGAGGACTTACTCCGTCTAGAAGAAATCCAGGCCGTGCACC
>DASSLJ010000076.1:0-4459 GCA_035689585.1 Candidatus Dormiibacterota bacterium | reverse complement strand
TCGATCGCGTACATCAACAGCGCGAAGCAAGAGGGGCTGAAAATCGCCGTCGTGTCGTCCAGCAAGCACACGACCGACGTCCTGAAGGCGGCGAAGCTGCATGACCTTTTCGACGCGCAGGTCGACGGCATCGTCGCCGAGAAGGAGCACCTCAAGGGCAAACCGGACCCCGACACCTACGAGAAGGCGGCCCATCTGCTGGGCGCCGTGGCGGACGACGCCGCGGTGTACGAAGATGCACTCGCAGGAGTCGAGGCCGGCAGGGCAGGACATTTCGGGCTCGTGGTCGGCATCGATCGGGTCGGACAGGCGGAGGCGCTCAAGCAGCACGGGGCAGACATCGTGGTCAAGGATCTCGCCGAGCTGATGCGATGAAATTCGCGGTTGAGCCTTGGGCCGTCCGTGAAACAGAGCTCGACCTCAAAAGCCTGGGTCAGGCCGAATCCATATTCGCGCTTTCTAACGGCCATATCGGATGGCGCGCCAATCTCGACGAGGGTGAACCTCACGCCATCCTCGGCGCTTACCTCAACGCGTTCCACGAGGCGGTGCCGCTTCCGTATGCCGAGACGGCGTATGGCTATCCAGAGGCGGGCCAGACAATCGTCAACGTCACCGACGGAAAGATCATTCGTCTCCTGGTGGACGACGAGCCGTTCGACGTGCGGTACGGCAAGCTCCATCTTCACCACCGCCTTCTCGACTTCCGCACCGGCCTCCTCAGCCGCGTCGCGGAGTGGGAGTCGCCTGCGCATCGACGCGTCCGCGTACGCTCCACGCGCCTGGTGTCTCTCGTGCACCGCGCGCTGGCGGCTGTCCTTTACGAGGTGGAATCGCTGGACGAGCCCGCAGACATCGTCCTGCAGTCAGAGCTCGTCGCCAACGAGCCGGACGCCGCACCGCACGGCGCCGATCCACGGACCGCAACGAGTCTCGAGAATCCCCTGATTGGAGAGCTCCATGCGAACGACGACACCCATGCGGTTCTGATCCATTCGACGCGTCACAGCAAGCTGCGCATGGCCGCGGCCATGCAGCACGCCGTCGACGGGCCGCGCGGAACGTCGCTGCAGATGGAAAGCGGCGACGACCATGCCCGTCTCACCGTGACCGCGCGCATTCGGCCGGGAAACCCGCTGCGACTCATCAAGTTCGTGGCCTACGGTTGGTCGAGCTTGCGATCGGCGCCGGCCCTGCGAGCGCAGGTCGAAGGAGCGCTGGCAACCGGTGTCGAACACGGCTGGAGCGGGCTCGCTGCGGCGCAGCGCGAATACCTCAAGGATTTCTGGCGGCGCGCCGACGTCGAGCTGGAGGGCGATCCGGAGGTGCAGCAGGGAATCCGCTTCGCCCTCTTCCACGTCCTGCAGGCCGCGGCGCGTGCCGAGACGCGCGCCATCCCCGCCAAGGGCCTCACTGGTCCGGCCTACGACGGTCACACCTTCTGGGACATGGAGTCGTTCGTTCTTCCGGTCCTGACCTACACGGCGCCGGCGGCCGTGGCGGACGCGCTGCGATGGCGGCACCACATCCTCGGCAAGGCGCGCGCCAGGGCCAAGGACCTCGGCTTCAAGGGCGCCACCTTTCCGTGGCGGACCATCGGCGGCGAAGAATGCTCCGGCTACTGGCCGGCGTCGACCGCCGCTCTGCACATCAACGCCGACATCGCAGACGCCGTGATGCGCTACGTCTCCGCGTCGGGAGATAAGACGTTCGAGCGAACCACTGGCGTCGATCTGCTCGTCGAGACGGCTCGGCTGTGGATGTCGGTCGGCCACATGAACCGCCATGGCGAGTTCTGTGTCGACGGAGTGACAGGTCCAGATGAGTACAGCGCCGTGATGGACAACAACATCTACACGAACCTGATGGCGCAGCGGAACTTAGTCGCCGCCGCAGACGCGACCGAGCGCCACAAAGCGGCCGCCAGGCGCCTGAAAGTGACCGCGTCGGAAATCAAGGAATGGCGCCGAGCATCCGAGAAGGTTCACATGCCGTACGACCGAGCGCTCAGGGTCCACAAGCAGGCGACTCAGTTCACTGATCACGAACACTGGAACTTCTCGCGCTGCAAGCCCGATGACTATCCGCTGTTCCTGCACTTTCCGTACTTCGACCTCTACCGGAAGCAGGTCGTGAAGCAGGCCGACCTGGTGCTGGCAATGCACCTGCGCGGCGATGCGTTCACCGCCGAGGAGAAGGCTCGTAACTTCGCCTATTACGAAGCGATCACCGTGCGCGACTCGTCGCTCTCGTCGTGTACACAAGCCGTGATCGCTGCCGAGGTCGGCCACCTCGAGCTGGCCCATGCCTATCTCGCCGAGGCTGCGCTCATGGACCTCCACGATCTCGAGCACAACGTCCGCGACGGGGTGCACATGGGCTCCCTCGCCGGCGCATGGCTCGCGGCGGTGCAGGGTCTGGGTGGCATGCGCCACCACGGCGACTGGCTCGGCTTCAGCCCACGGCTACCGCGTGCGATTCGGAGACTGACTTTCCGAATCATGTTTCTTGACCGCCAGATCCGCATAGAGGTCAACCACCGCCGCGCTACTTACACGCTCGTGAAGGGGCGACCGATGACGTTCGAACACTACGGCCAGAGCATCCGTCTCGGCGCGCGCGGGGTGGTTCGCTCGATCCCGGCCGTCAAGGCGCTCCCCGAGCCGAAACAGCCTCCGGGTCGAGAACCTGCCCGGCGTGGGCAGGCTCAACCCAGAAAACTTCGGCCTGCTACTTCATCTCCGCGGTCGCGCCGGCTTCCTTCAGCCGCGCCACGGCCTTCTCGGCGTCAGCCTTCGCGACGTTCTCGAGCACGGGCTTCGGCGCCGCGTCGACGAGGTCCTTCGCCTCCTTCAAGCCGAGCTGCGTAAGCTCGCGCACGGCCTTGATCACGTTGATCTTGCTGTCGCCGACAGCGGTCAGCGTGACCGTGAACTCGGTCTGCTCCTCTTCGGCCGCCGCCTCACCGCCGCCTGCCGCCGCGGGCGCCGCGGCCGCGACCGCAACCGGGGCCGCCGCCTTGATGCCGAACTCGTCCTCGATGGCCTTCACGGCCTCGACGACGTCGAGGATGCTCCAGTCCTTGAGCGCCTCTACGAATTCCTTGGGGGTGATCTTCGTCGCCGCCATCTACGCTGCCTCCAGTTTGTTCTTGTACGCGTCCAGCACTCCGAGGAGCTGCTGGAGCGGGGTTTGCATGATTCCGACGAGCTGGCCGACCGGTGACTGCAACGTGCCCAGCAGCTGGGCGATGAGCGACTCGCGGGATGGCAGGTCGGCCAGCTGTTTGACCTGGTCCGGCGTGAACACGCGGCCCTCGACGAGGCCGCCCTTGACGTCGAGCTTCAACCGGGTCGTGCGGACCCAGTCGTTGATGAGCTTCGAAGGCGCGCTCAGGTCGTCATAGCCGAACGCGATCGCGACCGGTCCTTCCAGCTCCTTCTCCAGATCGCCGACGCCCGCGGCGGCCGCGGCGCGCCGGGCCAGCGTGTTCTTGACGACGCGGTACTCCACATCGCCGGTGCGCAGCTTGCTCCGCAGCTCCTGGATCTGGCTGACGGTCAGACCGCGATAGTCCGTGAGGACCGCGACCTTCGCCCTTTTCAGCTTGTCGGTCAGCAGGTCGACCTGCTCGGCCTTCTGTTCCTTGCGTGCTCTCGGCAAATAAAAAATCCTCCCTGCCCGACACACGACGAGGCAGGAAGGATCAACGTGTCCTTCACTTACGAGATTGCCTCGGTAGGAAATTAAGCCGGCTTGAGCCGGCGCCTACGGTCTATGGCAGGTCGCTGATTATACGGAGACTTCCGCGGGCTCGGCCTCGAGCAGGAGCTTGATCCGCTGCATGACTTCGTCGCGCGCGGCTTTCATCTTCCCGGTGATGTAGCCGCGACGGAATCCGTTGCCGAGCCACGCTTCGGGGAGGGTCAGGGTCGCGTGGCAGCGATAAGTGACGTGAGTGCTTCCGTCGGCCCAGGCGAACTCGTAGACACCGGTCGTCCCATGCCCACCTCCGACGATCTGCGTGCCAAACCTGACACCCGGCTCGGAAACGATCACGCGCTCCACGGCGTCGTGGGTCATGTCGGGAAAGACCATGCGGTCGTAGATGAGATCGCCGACCTGCACCGGCGTCCTGACCGGGGATCGAAGCTCCAGCTGAGGCACATACCGGCGCCAGTTGTTCGGGTCGCTGACGAGCGCGAAGGCGGCCGCCGGCGTGCAGCGGACGACGATCGTCGACACGAACTGGATGCGCCGCATCGTCCGCGGCACGAAGGCGAGGAGGTAAACCGCGATTGCGGCGTAGACAACGAGTGCCCCGGGGTTCCTCATGCGCGGCTTCGCTGTTTCTCCCAATCCTCGCGGCGCAGCTCCGTGAGCACGTGGTCGACCCACCTGCCATCGACGACGCGGTCGTCGTGCCACCGGCCGACCTCTTTGTAGCCGGCGGACTTCT
>DASSLJ010000075.1:0-3314 GCA_035689585.1 Candidatus Dormiibacterota bacterium | reverse complement strand
TGATCGCGCTGGTCGGGTTGGTCGGGGATCCAGCCGTAGCGACGGATCTTGCGCGGTCGGGTCATAACGCCTCCTCGGAAAGCCGCTTCCGAGGCGGGATTATCGCGTTAGTCGACCTCTCCCGGCTTGAACGGCCCCCATGTCTCGAATCCGCAGCTCCACGCTCGCGTTCGGGAGTTGAAGAGGCAGACATGCCTCGTCACTCGCCAGTCGACCCAATACCCGAGCGTGTAGGTGCCGGGTATGGAGACGCGATAGAGCCAGTTGACGCCTGGGCTGACGTAGCACGCGCCGACGCCGTACTCGCCGTCGAACTGCGCGACCTCTCTCATGTCCGCAGGGTAGCCGCGGCCCTGCGCCACGCTTCTCTGGATCGCCGTCACCGCCATGTCGGCGGCGCAGCGGCTGTAGGTCTCGTCCGCCTGCACCAGCGAGATGTTGAAGACGAGGAGGGGTTCGGCGACGACGACGGCAAACGCGGCGGCAGCCAGCGCCCAACCGGCCGGCGGCATCCCGCGCCACTCACGCACGATGGCCGCGACGGCCCCCACGACCACAGCCGCAATCCCGAGCAAGAACGAGTAGGCGAGCAGCAGAGGAAAGAAGCCGGTGACGAGAATCAGCGCCGCTCCGCCGAGCATGCCGAGCGCTGAGCGCCTGAGGAGCAGGGTCGTGCCGGCAAACGCGAGAACGGCCGGGATGGCGAGGATCACGAGCAGGGAGATCCAGTCCAGAATCACTGCCCGGCTATACCCGGTGAAGAAACGGTCAGAGGTAGGGCCAGTTGGCCACGCTCGGCCCCTCGCCGACGAACACTTCAACCCCACGGGGAAAGCGATGCGCTTCGAGCACGATCGCAGTCGCGCGCGCGTGGCCCTCGAGGATGACAAGCGCTCCGTCGGGGCTGCGAAGCGTGATGATCTCGGGCACTTTCTTGTCCGAGTGACAGAGCCCTGACGCGAGCGACAACACGACCATGTTCGTTCCGTCGCCGGTGAAAACGTGCCCAACGTTCGTCGCCCCCTCGGCGACCTTGCGCGTCACGGGCGAGAGCAGCTGCCACGGTCCCGAACGGCGCATGTAGAGCATCTCGGCGACCTCGGCGACCGAAAGATGAAATCGGCGCCAGGTCAGATCCGACCCGAGTCCCTCGAACGATCCGGCGCCGGTCCCAAAGCCGTACGTCGACGTGATGATCTGACGGCGCAGGTCGTTCTGCGTCCGATCACGCAGATCGGGGGATCGCGCCGCCTTCAGCGCCACCGAAAGATTCGCGGGGTTGGGCGGGTTGCCGATGAGATACGCCTGGAAGTCCGCCGACTCGATCACCGCCTGCAGCCACGCCAGGATGACCTGGTCTTCCGTCGCTGCTCCGAGGTCTTCCACTAGGGTGTCCCGCCCCCGAATCCAGCCGCATCCTCGCGAGCTAGGCGGCCGGACGCCTGCGGCGCTGAAGCCGTCGTCAAGGGGCCCGGCGCATCCTCGTCACGCAGCACGGCTGCGCTCCTCGTCGCGCCACCCTTTCCCTCGGCTCCGGCCGCCGATCTCGCGAGTCTGCTGGCGGGCTCGGGGCCGGAACACCCGGCAACTTTAGAATCAATTTCGCAATGCCCAAAGCAACTAAATGGATCTATCAGTTCTCCGAAGGCTCAGCCAAAATGCGGGACCTGCTCGGCGGAAAGGGCGCCGGCGCCGCGGAGATGACGCGAGCGGGGATGCCGGTCCCGCCCGGGTTCACCATCACGACCGAGGCCTGTCGCGCCTACTACGCGAGCGGCGGCAAGTTCCCGAAAGGTTTGTGGGAGCAGGTTCTGCCTGCGCTGAAAACGCTCGAGCGCAAGGCCGGCAAGAAGTTCGGCGACGCCAAAGATCCGCTGCTGGTCAGCGTGCGCAGCGGCGCCAAATTCTCGATGCCCGGAATGATGGACACCGTCCTCAACCTCGGGCTCAACGAGGAGACGAGCAAGGGACTCGCTGCGCTGACCAGTGACGAGCGTTTTGCGCTGGACGCGCGAAGGCGCTTCATCCAGATGTTCGGCAAGACGGTCAAGGGCATTGACGGCGACAAGTTCGAGCATGCGCTCCAGCAGGCAAGAAAGAAGGCCGGCGTCAAGACCGACCCCGAGCTGAAGCCGCAGGATCTGCGGCCGCTGGTCGCCGAGTATCTGCGCATATATAAGGACGAGACCCGCAGCGAGTTTCCAACCAACCCGATCGAGCAGCTGCGAGATGCGATCGACGCCGTCTTCAAGTCGTGGAACACCGACCGCGCCAAGACGTACCGCCGAATGGAGCGCATCCCCGACGACCTCGGCACCGCCGTGAACGTGCAGATGATGGTCTTCGGCAACATGGGCCCGACGTCGGGCACGGGCGTTGCGTTCACGAGGAATCCCATCACCGGCGCGAAAGAGCTGTACGGCGACTACCTCGCCAACGCGCAGGGCGAAGACGTCGTCGCCGGAGTGCGCGACACCGAGCCGATCGCCGCGCTCAAGCGGGAGCAGCCAAGGGTCTACGCGCAGTTCGACCGCTACGCGCGCCAGCTCGAGAAGCACTACAAGGACGTGCAGGACCTCGAGTTCACGATCGAGCGCGGAAAGCTCTACATGCTGCAGACGCGCGCTGCCAAGCGCACCGGTGAGGCCGCCGTGAACATCGCGGTCGACATGGTCAAAGAGCGCTTGATCACCAAGAAGGACGCGGTCGCGCGCGTCGAGCCGCGCCAGCTCGAGCAGCTCCTGTTCCCGCGCGTCGATCCCGCCGCCAAAGCGAATCCTCTCGCCAAGGGCGTGCCCGCATCGCCCGGCGCCGCCAGCGGCGGTGCGGTGTTCGACGCGGACACCGCGGTGGCGTGGGGCAAGCAGGGCAAGGCCGTCATCCTCGTGCGCGTCGAGACGAACCCGAACGACGTGCACGGCATGGTCGAGGCGAAGGGAATCCTCACGCAGACCGGCGGCACGGCCCGTCACGCGGCCCTGGTGGCGAGAGGGATGGGACGTCCGTGCGTCGTCGGTGCGAGCGCCATCGACGTGGACGTGCGCCAGCGGCGGTTCTCCACCAATGGCACGACGGTCAAGGAAGGCGACCAGATCACCATCGACGGCACCACCGGCGAGGTCTACGTCGGCAACGTGCCGACGATCGAAGCGCGGTCGCTGAACGAGCATCCCGCCGCGAGCTCGATCCTGAAGTGGGCTGACGAGCTGCGCCGCCTGGAAGTCTGGGCGAACGCCGACTATCCGCGCGACGCGTCCAAAGCGCGCGAGAACGGTGCGCAGGGCGTCGGTCTGTGCCGCACGGAGCACATGTTC
>DASSLJ010000074.1:0-6197 GCA_035689585.1 Candidatus Dormiibacterota bacterium | reverse complement strand
GTGAACGTGGCCGGTTAAGGAACTTCCAAGCTTGCAGGGAAGTTATCCGGTTCAGTAGCTTTGATCCGTATTGAAGAGGGATGAAGTGTCCAAAACGATCGATCTAGAACTCACCAGAGCAGAAGTCGAGGTCCTCGAGCTGGAGGCTCGCCTCCGAGTTGTCCCCATGAACGACACCCAGCTTTCCGACGCCCTCAGGACCGCTCTCGCGGCCAAGAAGGAGCGCCTGGCGAAGCTGCGCACCCTCCACGCCACCGCCGGCCGGACCAGCCGGAAAGACGGTGACGGCGAGAAGGTGAATCCGCTGCTGGCCGGCCGCCGGCCGGTCCTCAAGCGAACCGTTCCGCAGAGGCCCCAGGCCAAGAACAAGTAACCGGGCGCCCGCGGCAGACCTGAACTGAAATTCAGGTCTCGAACGTTATCGTTCACCGAGTTGGCCAAACAGATGAGCGCGTCCCCGGCGGCCGCGGCCGACCCGTTGTTCGGGGCAGCGTGGGCGACGGTGGGCATACCGCGCCCATCGCGGCGCTGGAGCCTGCCCTTGATCAACGCCATCGCCTCGGTGGCGATCCTGGCCGGCGCCGTCTACCGGATCTGGGAGGCGAACCTACCGGCCGACACGCTCCGCAGCGAGCTCGTCCTCATCTTTCTCGGGGCGGTCCTGGCCGTCATCGCCATCGGAATCCGCATGTCGCGGTACGCCACGAGCCTGTTCGCCCAGATTCCGATCCTGGTCACGGCCCTCGTCCTGGGCGGCCTGGTGCTCAGCGTCGCCGGCCGGTGGCTGGGAAACGACCTGGCTCCACTGGCGGTGGTCGTGGCGGTGGTCGTGATCCTTCAGTTCGACGTCGGGCTGCGCTCACGTCGCTTCGGCTATGTCTTCGGCATCGCGATCGCAGGCCTGGCAGCAATGTGGATCTACGCGGTCACCCAGTTGACCGTGCCGGTCGGCGAAATCATCGTCTGGACCATGTTCCTCATAGGCATGGGCCTTCTGGCGTTTCTCACGAGCCGCACGATCCAGCGCGACGCGGCTGTCCAGGTGGATCGCCAGAGCTCGCTGCTGGCGACCCTCAGCGACCTCGGCGAGGGCATTCTGATCACCGAGGACGGCCGCTTCGTCGCCGGCAATGACGCGTATATCGCGCTGACGGGTTACACGCGCGAGGAGCTCGCTGCGCTGCCCAGCCTCATCGACCTCGCGCCGCAGGAGGACCGCGCGCGATTCCGCAGCTCCCTCGCCACGCGGCTCTCGGGAGGCAACGCTCCGCACCGATACACGTCCGCGATCCTGACCAAAGCCGGCGAGCGCGTCGACGTCGAAGTCGCAGTGCACAACGTCACGTCACGCCGCGGCCAGACGTTCACGCTGGTCAGCGACATCACGGAACGCAGGCGCGCCGAGCACGCGGAGCGCGAGATGGAAACTCGCTTTCGCACGCTGTTCGAGCAGGCGCAAGCCGGGATGGCGTTCACGACCCTCGACGGCCACATCACCACCGTGAACCCGGCGTTCTGCGACCTGGTCGGCTACAGCGATGACGAGCTGCGCACGCTTTCGCTTCTCGACATCACGCATCCCGACGACGCGGTCACGCTCCACGACGCGATGCAGTCGATGCTGCTCGGCGACGAGGAAGGCCGCCGCATCGAGAAGCGCTACACGCGCAAGAACGGCGAGCACGTCTGGGTCGACCTGACGATGCGGCTGGTTCGCGACGACGAGAACCGCCCCGTCTACTTCCAGACCGTCGCCGTGGACATTCGCGATCGCAAGCGAGCCGAGGTGCTGCAGGCCGCGCGATTCGCGGTCACGCAAGCGCTGGTCACGTCGCCCGGATGGGACAAGGCGGCGACCGGAGTGCTCGAAGGCTTGTGCCGCAGCCTGGACTGGGAGCTCGCCGAGTACTGGGAGGTCGACGTTGCGCGCGAGACGATGCGGTTCTCGACTCTGTGGAAGCGTCCGGGCCGCGACACGTCTCTGTACGAGGCGACCGCGTCGCAGGTGACCTACCGGCGAGGCGAGGGATTGGCCGGCCGCGTGTGGGAGTCCGGCGCGCCGGTGTCGATGCCCGACCTGGTGGACGACAACCCGGTCCGTTCGGCCGCCGCCATCGCCGTCGGACTGCACGGTGTCGTCGGATTCCCCGTGCGGAGTGGTCGCCGCGTCGTCGGCATGATCTCGCTCCATACGTGGGCGCCGCGGGATCTTGACGACGGCCTCGTCGCGGTGATGAACGACGTCGGATCGCAGATCGGCGAGTTCGTCGAGCGCAAGCGGGCCGAGGTTGCGCTGCAAGAGAGCGAAAAGCGCATGCGATCGGTGCTCGACAACGTCTCCGACGGTCTTGCCACGATCGACCAGAACGGTGTCATCGACTCCGCGAATCCCGCCGTCACACGACTTTTCGGCTACGGCGAGCAGGATCTCGTCGGCCAGCAGGCCGACATCCTCATCGCGACCACGCATCGCACCGCTTTCGACAACTACCTCGAGCGCAGGCTGAAGATCGACGGTCAGGTCGGCGGCGCGCACGAGACGATGGGCAAGCGGAAGAACGGCAGTCTCTTCCCGCTGGAGTTCGTGGTCAGCTCGATGCAGGTGGGCACGCGCCACCTCTTCATCGCGACCCTGCGCGACATCTCCGAGCGCAAGGCACAGACGGACGCGCTCGAGTATCAGGCGCTGCACGATGCGCTCACGGGCCTACCCAACCGCAGTCTGTTCGGCGACCGCCTTCGCCAGGCGCTGCTCGCGGCGCGTCGCAATCAGAAGATGTTCGGCGTCCTGCTGCTCGACCTCGATCGCTTCAAGGACATCAACGACGCGCTCGGCCACGACCGCGGTGACAGCCTGCTCCAGGAGGTCACGGCGCGACTGCGTGGATGCCTCCGCGCGACCGACACCATCGCGCGCCTCGGCGGCGACGAGTTTGCCGTGCTGACGACGGATGCGAAGCATCCAGAGGACGTCGTCGGTACCGCGCGCAAGGTCCTCGCGTCGCTCGAGGGGCCGTTCGCGATCGCCGACCAGATGGTCGAGACCGGCGCGTCGATCGGGATCGCGATGTATCCGATCCATGGCGACGACCCGGGCACGCTTCTGCGCCGCGCGGACGTGGCGATGTATGTCGCCAAGCGATCCGGTGGCGGCTATGCGATGTATCAACCCGAGCAGGAAGCGCAGACGATGCGCCGCTCAGGTCTTGCCGGGGAGCTGCGGCGGTCGATTCCTCAGGGCGAGCTCGTGCTGCACTACCAGCCGCAGGTCACACTCGCGACCGGTGCTATCAACTGCGTCGAGGCGCTGGTGCGGTGGAACCACCCGCGCGAGGGATTGATGCCGCCGGATCGATTCATACCGATGGCGGAGGAAACGGGAATCATCCATCCACTGACGGCGTGGGTCATCGACTCGGCGCTCGAGCAGCTGTGTCGATGGCTCGACGAAGGCCTCGACATCTCGATCTCGCTCAACGTGTCGCCGCGCAACATCGAAGACCACTCGCTCGAGGAGATGGTCGCTCGCGCTCTGGGCAATTTCAAAGTCGATCCGAGCAGGCTGACGCTCGAGATCACCGAAGGCGTCGCGATGGCGGCGGCGGCGGCCAAGGCGCTGCACCGGCTGCATGAGATCGGAGTCCGGCTGGCCCTCGACGATTTTGGAACGGGATACTCGTCGCTGCTCTATCTCATGCGTCTGCCGGTCAACGAGATCAAGATCGACCGCTCGTTCGTCTCTGCTCTTGCCACGGACCCGGACTCCGGCGCGATCGTGCGCTCCGCGGTCGGCCTCGGGCACAACCTCGGGTTGCGTGTCGTGGCGGAAGGTTTGCAGGACCGCATGGCCGAGGCGGTGCTGGTCGAAGCGCACTGCGACGCAGCGCAGGGATTCCTCGTCGGGCGCCCGGCAGAGGGAAACGAGATGACCGCGCAGCTCCACCAGCATGTGAACGGTGCGTCGAGCCCCGAGGCTAATCAAGAGCTGACCGGCTCCATTTGAGAGCCCTCGTGCTGGGGGCGAACGGGCAGCTCGGCACCGAGCTGGTCAGGCTGTTCGGCGACGACAGCGCCGTTCCTCACTCCGCGCTCTCCATCACCGACGAGGCCGCAGTCGATGCGCTCATCTCGTCGCGCAAACCCGAGGTCGTGTTCAACTGCGCGGCCTACAACGCGGTGGACCGCGCAGAATCGGAAGAGGACGCGGCGTTCGCGATCAACGCCGATGGACCGGGATACATCGCCAGATCGTGTCAGCGGCACGGTGCATGGTTCGTCCACTTCTCCACGAACTTTGTGTTCGACGGTTCGGGCGCCGAGCCGTACGTGGAGACGGATACGCCGGCACCGCTTTCGGTCTATGGAAGCTCGAAGCTCGCGGGCGAGCAACGCGCGCTCGAGGCCGGCACGCATGTGGTCGTCGTTCGCACAGCGGCGGTGTTCGGCAGCACGACGGGACGCAGCTTCCCGGAGCGCATCGTGCAGCGCGCGCGGGCGGGGGAGAAGCTGCGGGTCGTCAGCGACCAGACCGTGAACCCGACGTTCGCGCGTGACCTGGCCGCCGCGGCTGTCGACCTGGCGGAGCAGCGCTTCGCGGGCGTCGTGCACGCCGTAGCCGACGGCTGCGCGGGCTGGGACGACTTCGCTCGAGCGGCGCTCATGGCGTCAGGCGTCGACGTGGAGGTCGAGTCGATCACGACCGGCGCCTTCTCGGCGCCGGCGCGCCGGCCGGCCAACGGCTGCCTGGATACGATCCGCTACCACCGGCTTCGCCCCTGGCAGGAAGCTGTCAGCGACTGGGCGAAAAACCCCTAAAAAAGGCTCGGGCCGGGCGATTTCTCGACACCGGCTCCGAGCTTGGCTGCGGGGGGTGAGGTTCTAACTGAAGATGAGTTCCCTGCCTTTCTGAAGGCCGCTGCGCACTCGCGCGCAGTGAAAAGTTTGGCACGGAATGTCCGGACGCGGCTGCTGATCTGTGCACATTTTCAACGACGAAACGACTGCGCCGCTCGTGGATTTCCAAGGTCGTGCTGACAAGAACCGAAACCTGAACTCGTTACTCCAATCACACCGTCTTGCACAGATTGATCAGTTCGAAGGATTTGGCGGCACGGCTTGGCGTCAGCCAAGCTACGGTATCGCGCGCTGTGGCTCGCGGATTGCTTCGACCGGCGGTCGTCACGCCCGGCGGTCACCGGCGCTTCGACGAGAACGACCTCGGCGGACCGCAAAACGGCCTCGTCACCTCAAGCCAGGCGGCGCGGCTACTCGGCGTCAGCCAGCCGACCCTGAACCGGGCGGTGCGCAAAGGCCGGCTCGTGGCGACCGTGACGACTCCCGGTGGCCATCGGCGTTTCGACCGAGCTTCGTTGCTCGCCGAACGGAAAGCCGAACAGTGAACCGCTGGATCCGGCTTGGCCTTCAGTCGGCCGTCGGTGCCGCGCTGTTGTGGCTCTGGCTGCGCACCGTCTCTCTGCCCCAGATCATCGCCCACGCGCACGTGCGCAACTGGTGGGCCGTCGGGTTGATGCTTGCGCTCGCGCTGCTGACAAGCGCGCTCCGCGCCCGGCGCTGGCTTTTGCTCCTTCGCCCGCTCGCGCCGGTCGGCATGGTCCGCGCCTTTGCAATGAACGCTGCTGGCGGTTTGCTGAACTATGTGCTCCCGATCCGAACCGGCGACGCCGCGCGAGTGTGGTGGCTGTGGCGCCGCCACCGCGTCCCGGCGGGTTCCGCGCTCGCGACGATCGTCATCGACAAGGCGTGCGACCTTTCGGCCGTTGCGCTCGTGCTCGCGGGCCTCGAAGCCCTCGCGTTGACCGGAGCGGTGCGCGCGCCCACGGGCCTGGCCGGAGCGGCGGCGCTCGCGCTCGCCCTTCTGGCGGCCGTCCTCGGCACCGCGCTGGTCGGACCGCGCCTCTCGCGGTCGACGCTGCTGCGTCGCATCCTTCCGGCCCGGGTAGCCTCCGGCCTGGCGGGCCAGGCGTTTGCGTTCCGCGCCGGTGCGCGCGGCCTGTGGACCCCCGAGCTGGCTGCGCGCCTCGCCGGCATCACGGCCGTGGCACTCGTGATCGATGCGTTCAACTTCACGCTGCTCTTCTCGGCCGTCGGCATCGACGTGCCGGCGCTCAAAGCCATGGCCGCGTATCCCGCCTTGCTGTTGAGCTTTGCCGTGCCGGCCGGACCGGGCTATCTCGGAA
>DASSLJ010000073.1:0-2250 GCA_035689585.1 Candidatus Dormiibacterota bacterium | reverse complement strand
TGCGAACGATAGCCCGACCATCTGCGCCTGCATCGGATCGCCGCCCGCCGGGTGCACGCCGAAGCACGCCAGTTCGCTCCGCTCGATCGCCGCGAGCCAGCGCTCGAACGCCGCGCCGTCGAGCAGCGTGTCGTACCTTCGCTCGGGTCTCGGTCGCGGCTCCGCCCTGGCCACAGGCGCCGTCGCGGTGCCCGTGGGAAGCGCGGCGGAGCCCTTGCCGGTTTCGATGTCGTTGACCCACTGTTTGAACTCGAATCGCTCGTAGAGGCCGCGAAGATGGGCGGCATCGACAGGCTGGATCACCAGGTCCTTCGGCGCGAACGGCAAGCTGCAATCGGTGCGGACGGTTAGGAGCCTCTTCGCCTGCGGCAACCACTCGACGACGGCGCGCAGGTTCTCGCCGACCACGCCGCCGATCTCGGAAGCGTGCTCGATCACGCCCTGGAGGCTGCCGTATTGCTCGAGCCATTTGGCCGCCGTCTTGGGACCGACCTTGTTCACGCCGGGCACATTGTCGATCGCATCGCCGGTCAGCGTAAGGAGATCGAGCACCTGCTGCGGGCGCACGCCGAACTTCGCGACCACGCCGGCCTCGTCGAGCTTCTCGTTGCTCATCGTGTTGACCAGCGTGACGCGCGGCGTGACGAGCTGTGCGAGGTCCTTGTCGCCGGTCGAGACCAGCGACTCGATGCCCTCGGCTTCGGCCTTGTGCACCAGCGTGCCGATGACGTCGTCGGCCTCGACGCGATCAACCATCAGCAGTGGCCAGCCGTGGGCGCGGATCAATTCGTGCAGAGGGGCGATCTGCGCGCTCAACGGATCGGGCATCGGCTGCCGCGTCGCCTTGTATTGCGGATACCAGTCGTCGCGGAACGTCTTGCCCGGCGCGTCGAAGACCACAGCGAAATAGTCCGGCTTGCCGTCGACGACCAAACGGCGCAACATGGCGACGACGCCTCGAATCGCGCCGGTCGGCTCACCGCGCGACGTGCGCAGGTCCGGCAGGGCGTGAAAGGCGCGATACAAATACGACGAGCCGTCCACCAGGATGAGTTTCGGCATGATTCCGACCAGCAAGATTCCCGAGGTGATCGATCCTCAGGCGATGTATTCGAGCAACGGGCAGGAAGCGTGGCGGGTGCTGGGCATTATGGCAGAATTCGCGATCGCGACCGAGCGCCTGCGCGGCGTGCGCCCGGCCGTGAGCATGTTCGGAAGCGCGCGCCTCAAACCCGACCATCCGTATTACGGCAAGACGGAATGGATCGCGCGGCTATTATCCGACGCCGGCTTCGCGGTGATCTCCGGCGGAGGCCCCGGGACCATGGAGGCGGCCAACCGCGGCGCGTTCAGCGGACGCTCTCCGGCCGTTGGTCTCAACATCATTCTGCCGCACGAGCAGACGGGCAACGAGTTCCAGGACGTCAAGATCGACTTCCGCTACTTCTTCGCGCGCAAGATGATGTTCGTTCGCTATGCGTCGGCCTACGTGGTGATGCCCGGAGGTTTCGGAACGATCGACGAGCTGACCGAGTGCCTCACGCTCGTGCAGACCGGCAAGGGCCGCAGGATCCCGATCATCCTGGTGGGGAGCGAGTTCTGGCGCGGCCTGCTGGACTGGATGCGCGACAAGCTGGTAGGCGAAGGCATGATCGGCGCAGCCGATATGGACTTGATGCAGGTCATAGACGAGCCCGAGGAAATCGTCGAAGCTATCTTCGATTACTACGAGACGCACGGCTTCCAGCCCACCCGCGCGGAACGCGACAAGATGCTGAACCTCTAAGCATCAGGCGCGGCCGCCTGCGCCTCGACCGTCTGCTAGAATGGACACACGTCCGGGTCCGGTAAAACATGCGGCATCTCCTCGCTTTTCTTCTCGCGCCGGTCGTCGTCGGCATTGCCCTGACAGCCGCCGCGCAGAAGGCGCCTCCCCCGCCGGACCTGCAGCCTGTACCGGAGGCCCCTCCCGCACCGCCGGCGGTCGCCAACGACCCCGAGCTCGAGCCGCAGGTCACCATCATCCGGCGCGAGCAGGAAACCATCGAGGAATACCGCGTGAACGGGCGCCTCACGATGGTGAAGGTGACGCCGCGGCACGGCCGGCCGTACTATCTCGTTGCCAACGGGAGCGACGGAACCTTCATCCGCCGCGACAGCCTCGACACGGGCCTCAAGGTCCCGTTGTGGGTACTGTTCTCCTTCTGAGCTGATCGACGAGCCGCCAGGGGATCCGCGAGCGCGGTAGCG
>DASSLJ010000072.1:0-14236 GCA_035689585.1 Candidatus Dormiibacterota bacterium | reverse complement strand
GAGGCCGACGTCCTCGGGCTTCATGATCTCGTAGTTCAGGCGATCCTTGAGAACGCCGTCCTGATGGATGCCGGACGCGTGTGCGAAGGCGTTGGCGCCGACGACGGCCTTGTTGGGCTGAACGGGCGTGCCGGTGAGCTCGGACACGAGTCGCGAAGTGCGAGTGATCTCGGTCGTGTCGATGGCGCACTCAAGGCCCAGCTTGTTCTGGCGGACCTTGAGCAGCATCACGATCTCTTCCAGCGAAGTGTTGCCGGCTCGCTCGCCGATGCCGTTGATCGTGCACTCGACTCGGCGCGCACCCGCAGCGAGGGCTGCAAGCGTGTTGGCGACGGCCAGGCCAAGGTCGTTGTGACAGTGGACGGAGAACAGCGCGTTCTCGCTGCCTCGCGCCTCGTTGATGACGCGCCGGATCAGCTCGCCGAACTCATACGGCAGGCAGTAGCCCGTCGTGTCCGGGATGTTGATGACGGTCGCGCCTGCCGCGATCATCGTCTCCACCGTCTCGATCAGATAGTCGGGGTCTGCCCGCCCCGCATCTTCCGGCGAGTACTCGACCTTGTCGCACAGAAAGCGTGCGTACTCGACCATCTCGCGGCCGCGCTGCAGCACCTGCTCGCGCGTCATGCCGAGCTTGCGCTGGATGTGCAGATCCGAGACCGACAGCACGATGTGGATCTGCGGATCCTCGGCGTCGCGAATCGCGTTCCAGACGGCGTCGATGTCCTCGCGGACCGCTCGCGCAAGAGCGGTCACGGTCGAACCGCGGATCTCGCGCGCGATGCGCCGGCACGATTCGAAGTCGCCGGGCGAAGAGATCGGAAACCCTGCCTCGATCACGTCGACGCCGAGCTTTTCCAGCTGGCGCGCGATGCGAAGTTTCGAGTTCGAGTCGAGGTGAAACCCTGGCGACTGCTCGCCATCGCGCAGGGTGGTGTCGAAGATGAATACGCGGTCGGGCGATTTGTCTCTCATCTCTCTACGGGCTCCAACCAGGTCATCATCGAGCGCAGCTCTCGTCCGACCTGTTCGATCTGGTGATCTGCGTCCTTTCGCCGCATGGCGAGAAATCCCTCCCTTCCGTTTGAGTTCTCGTCGAGCCATCGCTCGGCAAACGAGCCGTCCTGGATCTCGGCGAGGACCTTGCGCATCTGCTGGCGAACGTGGTCGTCGATGACGCGCGGCCCCGACACGTAGTCGCCGAACTCCGCGGTGTCGGAAACCGAGTAGCGCATGAACCCGAGTCCGCCGCGGTACATCAGGTCGACGATCAGCTTCAGCTCATGCAGCACCTCGAAGTACGCGAGCTCGGGCTGGTAGCCGGCCTCGACCAGCGTCTCGAAACCGGTCTTGACGAGCGAGGCGACGCCGCCGCACAGCACCGCCTGCTCGCCGAACAGGTCGGTCTCGGTCTCTTCCTTGAAGGTCGTCTCGAGCACG
Organism: Candidatus Dormiibacterota bacterium; assembly: GCA_035689585.1. Lineage (GTDB taxonomy): Bacteria > Chloroflexota > Dormibacteria > Dormibacterales > Dormibacteraceae > 40CM-4-65-16. The sequence continues at coordinate 12,796 of DASSLJ010000072.1, read as the reverse complement.
CCCGCCCGCCCGGCGCCCAGCGCGCGAGCGTAGGCGAGCGCGCGCGGCCAGGCCTTGCCCGTCGCGTCCTGGTAGACGGCGATCAACGCCGGCACGCCCTGGCCGTTGACGTACGTGCTGCGCACGAGGTGACCCGGACCCTTGGGCGCGATCATCGCGACGTCGATGTCGGGGTTCGGACGGATCTGCGCAAAGTTGATCGCAAAACCGTGGGCGAACATCAGCATCGAGCGCGGCTGGAGGTGTTCCTCGATCGACTCGCGAAAGAGCTTGCCCTGGCCGGCGTCCGGCGTGAGCACCATCACGACCGTCGCCTCGGAAACGGCCTCCGGCACGGGCACGGCACGCAGTCCGTCCTCTTCGACGCGCTCGATCGACTTGCTGCCCGGATAGAGGCCGACCCGGACGTCCTCACCGGAGTCGCGCAGGTTCAGCGCGTGAGCGCGGCCCTGGCTGCCGTAGCCGATCACCGCCACCGGCTCGCCCAGTGACGGCGGGCAGTCGACGTCGTAGTGGATCTTCATGCCGTCCTCCTCATCACGACGGGGCCGGAGCGGACCACGTCGACGATTCCGTGGCGGTGCAGCTCATCGATGAAGGCGCCGACCTCGGTTCGCTCACCCGTGAACTCGACGGTCGAGCCTTTGGGGCCACTGGCCAGGAGCTTCGCGCCATGCTTCAGCAAGCCGTCGAGCTCCGATGCGGCGACGGTTGCCATCACCATCTCGCGGCTGTGGATCTCGTCGGCGGTGACGTCCTCGACCTCGATGACCTCGACCAGCCGCTCGAGCTGCTTGCGCACCTGATCGGCCTCGGCGTGGCCGTGATCGACCTGCAGGGTGACGCGAAGGCGACCAGGATGCCGGCTCGGACCTATCGAGATCCCGCGAACGTGGAATCCGCGCCTGCGGATCGCTCCCGAGACTTTCGTCAGGGTGTGCGGGCTGTCTTCGACCTCGATGGAAAGGACGCGGACCTTTTCGGCGCTCATTTTTCGGGCATCTCCCAGAACTCGTTCAACGACTTGCCGAGCGGCACGATCGGATAGACGTTGGCCTCGGGATCGATGCGGAAGTCGATCAGGAACGGACCCTTTGTCCGCTCGGCCGCGTCGAAGGCCGGTGCGACGTCGTCGAGCTTCTCGACACGCATCGCGGGAAGGCCATACGCCTCGGACAGCTTCACGAAGTCGGGCATGTGCGTCAGGTCGACCTGCGACCGCACGCCGCCGTAGAAGTCGTCCTGGAACTGCCGGACCATGCCGAGCGAGAAGTTGTTGAGCAGGACGATCTTGACGTCGAGCTGGTGCTCGACCGCGACCGATAGCTCCTGGGCGGTCATGACAAAACCGCCCTCGCCGGCGACGCACCAGACGGGCACGTCAGGGCGCGCAAACTTCGCGCCGAGGGCCGCGGGAAGCGCAAAGCCCATGGTGCCGGCGCCGCCCGAGTTGAGGAACAGCCCCGGCCGGTCGTAGTTCCACCAGAGCGCCGCCCAGATCTGGTTCTGGCCGACATCCGCGACCACGATCGCCTCGCTGTTCGCGCGGCGGTACATGTCGATGAGCACGTCCTGCGGCTGCAGCCGGCCGTTGGAGTGCTTGTAGCGAAGCGGGTGCTCCTCGCGCCAGCGATCGATCTGCTGAAGCCATTGAGCCCGGCCGGGATGCAAGTCGCCGATGTGTGGCTGCATCGCCTCGAGCGCCTGGCCGGCGTCGGCGACGAGCTCGATGTGCGGCCGCACGTTCTTGCCCATCTCCGAGCCGTCGATGTCGATGTGGATGAAGGTCTTGACCCGAGGCGCGTAGTCGGCGAGGCGCGCGGTGACACGGTCGTCGACGCGCATCCCGACCATCATCAGGAGGTCGGCGTTCTGCACCGCTTTGAGGTTCCAGCCGGTGCCCATGAACCCGGTCATGTGCAGGGACAGCGGGTGCTGCACCGGAAAGGCGCCGATGCCGAGAAGGGTCGTTCCGACCGGCGCGGCCGCGGTTTCGGCCAGCTCTTGAAGGCGCTCTTCGGCGTGACTCAGCAGCACGCCGTGGCCGGCGAGGATCACGGGCCGTTCGGCCGCCGCCAGTGCATGCGCAGCCTTGCGCGCGTGGTCCAGGTTCACATGGCCGTTCAGGCGGTAGCCGGGGATCTCGAGACGGTCGGGAGTGACGCGATCGGCTTCGGCCTGCTGGACGTCCTTGCAGATGTCGATCAGCACCGGGCCCGGTCTCCCGGTGGTTGCGATGTGAAACGCCTCGTGGATGACGCGCGGCAGCTGGTCGATGCTCGTGACGAGGTAGCTGTGCTTGGTCACGGAGCTCGTCGCGCCGATGACGTCCGATTCCTGGAACGCGTCCCGACCGACCTGCGTGCTGACCACCTGGCCGGTGATGGCGACGATCGGCACCGAGTCCATGTAGGCCGTGCAGAGCCCGGTGACCAGGTTGAGGGCGCCCGGTCCGCTGGTGGCGAAGACCACGCCTGGCTTCCGGCCGGCGCGCGCGTAGCCGTCCGCCATGTGCGCGGCTCCCTGCTCGTGCCGGACGAGGACGTGCTTGAGCTTCGGGAACTCGTGCAGGTGCTGATAGATCGGCAGGTTGGCGCCGCCGGGGTAGCCGAAGATGTACTCGACACCTTCGCGCTCGAGCGCTTCCAGGACCATCTGGGCTCCGTTCACTTTGTTCTGGCGGGCTCCTTTTTCTGCTTAGAAATGAAGAAAGCCCCCGCCTCTCGGTCGGGGGCTTTTGCGATCTACTTGGTGGTCTGGCTAGGTCGCGCGTGCCCCCGATTCAATGCCAATAAGGCCCAGAAGGCCAAGGAGTACGAGGCCGAGCACGCGAGACTGCGTCATGTGGACGTGCATGTTAACGAGCCAACCCCGCCTTCGGGTTGTGGCCAGGGCACAAATTTCCGGCCATTGTCGCCAGTAAAGTTGTCGTTCCCAATGCCCGCCGGCCCTAAAACACTTGCTCAGAAGCTGTGGGATGCCCACGTCGTCCGCTCGGCTGCCGGCGAACCGGACCTCCTCTTCGTCGACCTCCACCTCGTCCACGAGGTCACGTCGCCGCAGGCGTTCGAGGGCCTGCGCACGTCTGGGCGGCCGGTCCGCCGGCCCGACCTGACGGTGGCGACGATGGACCACAACGTCCCGACGCGAGGAGGGGTCCGGTCGGCGGACGAGCTGTCGCGGAAGCAGATGGAGGTCCTGGAGGAGAATTGCCGGCTGTTCGGGATCGCGCTGCACCGGATCGGCAGCCGCCGGCAGGGCATCGTCCATGTGATCGGACCCGAGCTGGGCCTGACGCAGCCGGGAATGCTGATCGTCTGCGGCGATTCGCACACCTCGACCCACGGGGCGTTTGGCGCGCTGGCGTTCGGGATCGGTACGTCGGAGGTCGAGATCGTGCTCGCGACGCAGTGCCTGCCGCAAAAGCGCCAGGGCGACCTGGCGGTCAACGTCACGGGCACGCTGCCGTTGGGGGTGACGGCGAAGGACATCGTGCTCGGCCTCATCGGCCGGACGGGGACGTCGGCGGGCCAGGGTCACCTCGTCGAGTACCGCGGGCCGGCGATTCAAGGCCTCTCGATGGAGGGACGGATGACGGTCTGCAACATGTCGATCGAGTGGGGGGCGAAGGCAGGGATGGTCGCTCCAGATGACAAGACCTTCAAGTACGTCGAGCGCCGGCCATACGCACCTAAAGGTGCGGAGTGGGAGAAGGCGCTCGACCAATGGCGCTCGCTTCGCACCGACGACGAGGCGACGTTCGAAGAGGAGATCGCCCTCGATGCGAGCGCGCTCGAGCCTCACGTCACGTGGGGCACGAACCCCGCCCAGGTCGCGCCGGTCACCGGCCGCGTGCCTGCACCGCGTACAGAGACCGACGAGCGCGCGCTTCGCTATATGGACCTCCGCCCTGGGACGGCGTTGGCCGACATCGAGATCGACCGCGTCTTCATCGGTTCATGCACCAACGCACGGCTCGAGGACCTGCGCGCTGCAGCGTCGGTGATCCAGGGCCGTCGCGTCCATCCCAAAGTGCGCGCGATGGTCGTGCCGGGCTCGACGTCCGTCAAGCGTGCGGCGGAGGACGAGGGTCTGGATGCGCTGTTCAAGGCGGCAGGGTTCGAGTGGCGCAACGCCGGCTGCTCCATGTGTCTCGGGATGAATCCCGACATCCTCGCTCCGGGTGAGCGCTGCGCCTCGACGTCGAACCGCAACTTCGAGGGCAGGCAAGGGTCGGGCGGTCGCACTCACCTGATGTCGCCGCCGATGGCGGCCGCGGCGGCGTTGACCGGTCACCTCGTCGACGTCCGGGAGATCATCTAGATGCCTGCCGCGGTCAAACAGGTCACCGGCCGGATGGCCCCGCTCGATCTCGCCGATGTGGACACCGATCAGATCATCCCCAAGCAATTCCTGAAGCGGATCGAGCGCACGGGCTACGGGCCGTTCCTTTTCTACGACTGGCGCGCGCGCGGCAATTTCGTGCTCGACCGGCCTGAATACCAGGGCGCATCGGTGCTCGTCGCCGGTGAGAACTTCGGCTGCGGGTCATCGCGCGAGCACGCGCCGTGGGCTCTGCGCGACTTCGGTTTCAAGGCGATCATCGCGCCGTCGTTCGCAGACATATTCCGCGCCAACTGCTACAAGACCGGACTGCTCGCCGTGACGCTTCCCGAGTCGCAGGTCCGCCACCTGATGGACCTCGTCTCAGAAGACCCCAGCGTTCAGGTAGTCGTCGACGTCGAACAGCAGATCGTCCACGGTGAAGGGTTCGAATACCGCTTCGACATCGATGCGTTCGCGCGCGAGATGCTGCTCCAGGGGCTCGACGACATCTCACTCATCGAGCGCCACGACTCAGACATCGCGTCGTACGAGTCGCGCCGCGCGCAATGGATGCCGTCGGTCAGATAGGAAGCAGTGACCTGAGGTAATCCTCGAGCTTGTCGTAGCTGTCTTCCTGCCCATCGAACTTCGTCATGTGGTCACGGCCTGCCTTATCTCGGAAGGCAAGACTCATGCTCAGCTTCGTCACGCCGGCGGATTCACGCAGCTCCACCGACTCGACGGCGTGCACGTCCGGCCAGCCATCGAACTGCCACGTATCGACGATTCGGGTCGGCCGCTTGAGCTCAAGGTATGTTCCCCGAAACGAGCACTCGGTTCCGTCCTCGGTCACGAAGACGATGTGGTAATTGCCCCCGACACGCAGATCGATCGAGCATTCCGTCACCACGCATGCAAATGGAGCAAACCATTGGGTGACGTGCTCAGGCTTCGTCAATACGTCGAAGACGAGTTCGATCGGAGCGTCGAAGTCTCGAGTCGTGACGATCTCGAGCTCGTTCGGGAATTCGATGACCGACGACCCATGCCGATTAGCTCTCACCACGCCGTCCTCCCTTTTGCTGCAGCTCTCTGAGGTAGCCGTCCATCCGGTCCAGTCTCTCGTTCAAGGCCCGTTCGTATTTCGCCAGCCACTCGTGCATCGGTCGTAGACGACCGGGTTCCAGGCTGTACAGCCGGCGCCGCCCGTCTGCCCGGCAGCGGACCAGTCCCACCTCGGTGAGCACACGCAGATGCTTGGAGACCTGCGGCTGGGACATCGGCAGCCGGGCCGCGAGCATGCCGACCGCCTTCTCGCCCCCGATCAGCGCGTCGAGGATTTCACGGCGATGCGAATCCCCGATCGCGTTGAAGACGTCCGACGTCGTCGACGAGCGGGCCACTGGCCCATCATATTCCGATATCGGCATATGTCAAGGAGCGCCGCTCGCTCAGGGCCTGAGGATCGCGCCCTCCGAGGCCGAGCCGACGAGCGCCGCGTAGCGCGCGAGCACGCCGCGCCGGTAGTGCGGCTCGGGCGGTGACCAGTCCTTCATCCGCGCCGCGATATCAACGTTCTCGACCGCGATGCGCCGGCTATCGACGTCGATGTCGATGACGTCGCCATCGCGCAGAGCGGCGAGCGGTCCGCCAACCGCAGCCTCGGGCGCGGCGTGGCCGACCATCAGGCCTCGCGTCGCACCGGAAAAGCGGCCATCGGTCACCATCGCCACCGACTCACCCAGGCCTTCACCGACGATGGCGGCGGTGACGTGCAGCATCTCGCGCATTCCTGGCCCGCCTTTAGGTCCTTCATACCGGATCACCACCACGTCGCCGGGCTTGATCCTGCCGCCGAAGACGGCAGCCGCAGCGTCCTCCTCGCGGTTGAAGACGCGCGCCGGCCCGCGGTGCGTTGTGGGCGTGTGGTGCGTGATCTTGACCACCGAGCCTTCGGGCGCAAGGTTCCCGCGAAGTATCACAAGCCCGCCCTCATCGCGGAGCGGTGTGGCGAGCGGCATCACGACTTCCTGCCCCGCCGTCTCGGTGACCGATTCGACCTCCTCGCCGAGGGTGCGGCCGGTCACGGTAAGCGCGTCGCCATCGATATAGCCGCCGTCGAGCAGCCGCTTTGTCAGCAGCGCGATGCCGCCCGCGTTGTGGAGCTCGACCGCAGCAAACCGTCCGCCCGGCTTGAGGTCGCATAGGAGCGGTGTGCGGCGGCTGATCTTGTCGATCTCGTCGATCGCCAGCTCCACACCAACCTCGCGCGCGAGCGCAAGCAGATGAAGGACGGCGTTGGTCGAACCGCCGCTCGCCGCGACGGCAGCGATGGCGTTGTCGAAATTGCGGCGTTGGAGCACTCGTGACGGCCGTAGGTCCTGGTCGATCAAATTCACCGCCGTGCGGCCGATCCGCTCTGCAGCCTTGTGCTTTTCCGGATCGACCGCGGGGATCGAGTTGAACCCCACCGGCGAAAGGCCGATGACCTCGAGGACCATCGACATCGTGTTGGCGGTGTACTGGCCGCCGCACGCGCCGGCGCCGGGGCAGGCGACGAGCTCGAGCTCCGTGAGGTCAGCATCCGAAATCGTGCCTGCGGCCGCCGCGCCGATCGCCTCGTAGACGTCGCCGACCGCGACCTGCCGGCCGCGGAAATATCCAGGCATGATCGAGCCGCCGTAAAGGACCATGCCCGGCCGGTCGACGCGTGCGAGCGCCATAGCCGAACCGGGATTCGTCTTGTCGCACGCCGCAAGGCAGATCAGCGCGTCGAACATGTGGCCACGTGTGACGAGCTCGATTGAGTCGGCGATGACCTCGCGACTGACGAGCGAGGTCTTCATGCCCTCCGACCCCATCGTGATCCCGTCCGAGATGGCGATCGTGTTGAACTCCATCGGATTCGCGCCCGCTGCGCGGATGCCGGCCTTCAGAGGCCCGGCGAGCTCACGCAACGAGAAGTTGCACGGCATCGTCTCGGTCCAGCAGTTCGAGACGCCGATGAACGGCTTGTCGACGTCCTCGGGTTTGAGCCCGATCGCGTAGAGGAACGAGCGCGCGGCCGCGCGGTCGCGTCCTTTATATAGAGAGCGGCTCGGCAGGTCGCGCTCGGCCATAGAGAGCGATCAGCTTAGGGCGTTCTCCAGATCGGCGATCAGGTCGCCGACGTCCTCCACGCCGATCGAGAGGCGGATGAGACCGTCACCGACTCCCGCGCGATGCCTTTCGGCGGCGGGGATGGACGCATGCGTCATCCGCGCGGGATGCTCGGCCAGCGACTCGACCGCACCGAGTGATTCGGCGAGGGCGAAGATCTTCAATCGTTCGAGGACGCGGAACGCGGTCGCCTCGTCGGCGACCTCGAAGCTCACCATGCCGCCGAACAGTCGCATCTGCCGCTGCGCGACCGCGCGATTCGGATGCGACTCGAGTCCGGGGTAGTGGACATGCTTCACCCGTTTGTTTTGCTGCAGCGCGAGCGCCACCTCCATCGCACTCGCGCTCTGGCGCTCGACGCGCAGCGCAAGCGTCTTCACGCCGCGCAGCAAAAGCCAGCAATCGAACGGAGAAGGCACCGCGCCGACCGCGTTCTGGTGAAAGCGGAGCTGCGTCGCCAGTTCGTCGTTGTTGGTCATCAGCGCGCCGCCCACGACGTCGCTGTGGCCGCCGATGTATTTCGTCGCGCTGTGGACGACGACGTCCGCGCCAAGGTGCAGCGGCTGCTGGAGATATGGCGTCGCGAAAGTGTTGTCGACGCACACTGTCGCGCCATGACTGTGCGCGATCTCGCTCACGGCGTCGATGTCCACGACGCGCAACAACGGATTCGTCGGCGATTCGAGCCACACCATCCGCGTCTTTTCGTTGACCGCCGCCTCGACGGCGTCGAGGTCGGAGGCGTCGATCGCGCTGAAGGTCAGGCCGTATCGCTTGAGCACCTTGTCGAACAGGCGAAACGTTCCGCCGTAGACGTCTTCCATGTAGACGACGTGGTCACCGGGTCCCAGGAGCAGCAAGAGGGTCGTCTCGGCGCCGAGCCCGGACGAGAACGCGAGGCAGTGCTTGCCGCCCTCGAGTGCGGCGAGGTTCTCCTCGAGCGCGTTGCGCGTCGGATTGCCCGTGCGCGAGTACTCGAAGCCCTTGTGCTTGCCCACTCCCTGCTGCGCGAAGGTCGTCGCCATGTGGATCGGCTGGACGACCGCGCCGGTCTCGGGATCCGGGCCCTGGCCGACGTGGACAGCTCGGGTCGAGAAGCCCCAGTCGGAGGGCTCAGCCACGTCCGCGATGCGCCACGAACTCGAGGAGGTCGGCGCGCGTGATGACCGCGACCGGGCTCTCGTTCTGCACGACCAGCACGGCCTGCTCTCCGCGCAGCAGCGGCTCGAAGGCGTCGTCGAGGGAAGAGTCGACCGCCACCTGGCTCAGCGGAGGGTCCATCGCCGCGGAAACCGCGGTGGTCACGACGGTGGGATCGCGGTAAACGCGGTCGAGGAGCGTCCTTTCCTGCAGCGTGCCGACGACGCCGCGCCCGTTCGACTCTTCGACCACGGGCAGTTGCGAGATGCCGTAGCGCTGCATCAGATCGATCGCCTCGCCCACGGACTTCGCCGCTTCGACGGTGACAAGCTGCGGCAGGCCCTTCGGATGTGAGTCCAGCACTTCGCGGATGCGCACCGCGCCGAGGCGCGCGAGGTAACCGTTCTGGCGCATCCATTCATCGTTGAAGAACTTGCTGAGGTAGTTGCGTCCGGTGTCCGGGAAGAGCACCACGATCACGTCGTCGGATTCGCGGTCCCGCGCGACCTCCAGCGCCGCGTGCAGCGCCATGCCCGACGAGCCGCCGACGAGTATGCCTTCCTCCCGCGCCAGCCGCCGCGCGGCCATGAACGACTGCTTGTCGTTGACCTGGACGATCTGGTCGACGATCTTGATGTCCATGGTCCCGGGCATGAAGTCTTCGCCGACGCCTTCGACCTTGTAAGGCGCGATCGGCCCCGAGTAGAGCGAGCCCTCGGGGTCGGCGCCGACGATGTGGACCGACGGCTTCTGCTCTTTCAGGTATTTCGCGACGCCGCTGATCGTGCCGCCCGTGCCCATGCCGGCCACGAACACGTCGACCCGACCCTCGGTCTGCTCCCAGATCTCCGGTCCGGTCGTGTTGTAGTGCGCCTCCGGGTTGCGCGGGTTGAAGTACTGGTTCGGCTGGAAGGCGCCGGGGATCTCGCGCGCGAGCCGATCCGCGACCGAGTAGTACGACTGCGGCGATTCGCGCTCGACGTTGGTCGGGCAGACGACGACCTCCGCCCCGTACGCGCGCAGAAGGCTGATCTTCTCGGCGGACATCTTGTCCGGCATGACGAAGATCATCTTGTAGCCCTTGATCGCCGCCACCATGGCGAGGCCGTGGCCGGTGTTGCCGGAGGTCGGCTCGATGATCGTGCCGCCCGCTCGGAGCTGGCCGGTACGCTCGGCCTCCTCGATCATCGTCAGGCCGATGCGATCTTTGACGCTGCCACCAGGGTTCAACTCCTCGAGCTTGGCCAGGATCATCGGCTTGACGCCCGCGGTGACCTTGTGGAGGCGGACCAACGGAGTGTTTCCGACGAGATCGAGAATCGACTCGCTATATCTCACCGCACCCTCAATGCGGATTCTATGCCTCGGTCGGCGGCCCGATCGGCCTCAGGATTCCGCGCTTTTCCGCCATACCGTTCCCAATCCAAAGGGAATACCGCGCTTTCTGTCCACAACGTGCGGAATGCAAGCGGTCAGGTCATCAGCGGGTGCGCGCGATCTTCTTTCTGCTCGGCCCCAAACCAGCGGAAGAACACGACCAGCGCGGCGACCGCCAGGGTGACCTTCCCGAAGATCATCAGGACCGAGCCGGCGATCGTCTGGTCGATCAGGGCAGTGAATCCAGGGATCAACCGCGGGACGGCCGTGTAGAACTCGTAGAACGGCACTCGCGAAAAGATCAGCGCCAGCGCGATGCCGTCCTGAGGCAGCGTCGCCAGCAAGATGTAGACCAGTTTGGCGCCGGACGACATCTGCCAATGCGCCTGCGACGACGTCGACTCGATGATCGGCCAGTACAGGAAAAGCCCGCTGGCGATGAACATCACGTGTTCGAGCACGTGGAGACCTTCGCTGTGCAAAGTTGCGTCGTACAGCGCCGGCACGTGCCAGACGATCATCACGATCGCGGCGATCACCTGGGCCGGGATCGGCTCGGTCAAGGCGCGCACGCCGGGGACGCTAACGATGCGAGCCACCATGCCGCGCGAGAGCCCGAGCAGCATCAGCGGGGGCGCGACGAAGGCGAGCAGAACGTGCTGGAACATGTGCACGCTGTCGAGATAGCGGTCGCTCAGCGTGTCGATCGGCGTCTCCAGAGCAAGCCAGATGGTGAGCAGTCCGGCAACGAAATAGAGGGTGTGCTTGCGTTCGACATCGGTGGCGTTGCGTGCGAGCCACATATGCCCGGAGAGCAGAAGAAGGAGTCCCGAATAGACGGTGAGATCGAACGGGAAGTCGATCACTGGCGCTCCACGTTCCAGCTTGTCACGGCCGCCAGAAAGATGACGAGCACCAAAACATGAGCCGCCGTGCACCACAGGCAGATCGCCCCGACGAGCACGATCTCGACGAAGACCAGATAAAGGACCGTCACCAACCCGAGCGCGGACCATCCGAGATGGATGCGACCGACCGGCCGCAACCACACCGCGGCGCTGACCGCGAACCAGAGAATGCCGGCGGCCGAGGTCGGAATCGACGTTCCGGCGATCAAGGCGTACGAGCTCGAAAGCACGGCGTCGCAGTTGATCGGGCCACTCACCGGGCAGCCGGGCACGACGCCTACGTAGTGCAGCACGGTCAGGTAGATGGACACGAGCAGTCCCGCCACACCGGCGCCGAGCCCGACGAGCTGCAGCCGCGGCATTACTTCAGAGTTTTCTCGAGGTTCTGAATCGTCGCGGTCGAGCAGACCGAGGCCGGCTGATCCCCGTTCATCTTGCAGATCGCCGCGGTGATCAGGTTCGCCGAGCCGATGATCGCCTTCGCCTGCGGTGAGTCAGGCTGCTTCAGGGTCTCGGCGAGCGCAAGCCAGCTCATCCCGCCGATGGTTTCGGGCGAGTAGAACGAGCCGGTCGCGGCATAGTGATTGCCGAGGTCGAGAAACGGAATCGTCCCGGCGGAGTCATAACGGCTCATCAGGTCCTGGTCGCTTCCGCTCGGCGTCTCGAGCGGGTTCTGGTTGCGGTCCGAGGTTTCGACCGCGCGAAAGTCGATGTACTGACTCGTGTACGTCGCGCCGTGGAAAGTGAACGTGACGGTATTTGGATAGACGTCACTCGACGATGACGTCGTCGTCTTCAACCCACTGAACGTCCCAAAACGCGACAGCGCGATGATCAGCGGCCACCGTTGTGCTGCGCAGAACGGGCAGTATTCGGCGCCGACGTATAGGACGAGAGGCTTTCCCGTCGGACCGGTCGCGGTCGTGCCGGAGATCGGCTTGATCAGGTTGTTGCTCGTCCCCTGACCGATCGTGTCGAACTCGGAGCTCGGCAGCGTCGTGATGGTCGAGATGACCTGGGCCGTCGTGTCCTGCGTCGGCGCCGGCGGCGGCAGCGGCGTCGTGTACCACCGGATCACCAGGAACGCCGCGACCAGCACCGCCAGGCCGGCGACGATGGCGGCGGGCATCACCCAGACAGGCGTGCCCGACACCGGCTTGCGGGCGGGTGCCCGAGGCGGTTGCGACTTGCGGGCCGGCTTGCGCGCGCTCATGACTCTTTGGTGATGGGCTGGGCGAGGATCCACAGGCTGGTCATCGTGTACATAACCATCAGCAGAAGCATCGGGTATTGGCTAAACAGCGCGCGCTGGGCGGTTCGGAAACGCTCGCCCGCCCGCAGGTGCGAGAGGAAGACGGCGATCACGTGGCCCAGGACGATGAGCACGATGTCGGCGTACCACACGGTGGAAGCTTGCGCCAACGCAAAGTTCGGCGTGAGGTGCGCGACGGCCGGCAGGAGGTTTGCTCCCGTATGCAGAGGGTCGTTGAGCAGCGGTACGACGTACTGCGACTGGACCAGGATGTAGCTGTAGTTGTGCGCTGCGTTGTAGACCAGCGCGATGGGCACCAGCGTCAACGCGAACGCAGTCACGGTGGCCATGACGTCGACCCTGCGCTGACCCAGGTAGATGACGGCTTCCATGAACGCAATGAAGACCAGGAGGAAGACGATCGTCAGGAGCACCAGACCAAAAGTCCGCACGGCAAAAAGCCCGAACGCACCGAGCGGCAGCCAGTAAGGCTTGAGCGCGACGGTGAAGTCCTGCCAGGCCGGCGTCGCCGAGATCCCGTCGAACGCGAGCGTGCTGAGCATGAGGATGATGAACAGGACTCGATCCCATCCCGCTCGCGCGGGCTTGAGCAAACCGACGCCCCACGGCCTCA
>DASSLJ010000071.1:0-3927 GCA_035689585.1 Candidatus Dormiibacterota bacterium | reverse complement strand
TACCAGATCAGCCAGTACGACCTGCCGATGAGCCAGCACGGCCACCTCGATGTCGGAGGACGCAGCGTCAGGATCCGCCGCGTCCACCTCGAGGAGGACACCGGCAAGCTCATCCACGCCGGCGACAAGCTGCACAAGGCGTGGGAGTCGTTCGTCGACCTCAACCGTGCCGGCGTGCCGCTGATGGAGATCGTCAGCGAGCCGGACATCCGCTCCGCCGAGGAGGCGCGCGACTACGCGATGGCGCTGCGCACGCTGCTGCGGACCATCGGCGCGTCGGAGGCGGACATGGAGAAGGGCCAGCTGCGCGCCGAGCCGAACATCTCGGTGCGGCGTGCCGGATCGAAGGAATTCGGTGTCAAGACCGAGTTGAAGAACATCAACTCGTTTCGCAACCTGTACCGCGCCATCGACTTCGAGGTGAAGCGCCAGATCGAGGCGCTCGAGGCCGGTCAGGCGGTCGTGCAGGAAACCCGCGGCTGGTCGGACGCGGAGCAGCGCACGTTCTCGCAGCGCACTAAGGAGTTCGCCGAGGACTATCGCTATTTCCCGGAACCAGATCTGCCACCTCTCGAGGTGGACCCCGCCTGGATCGAGGAGCTGCGGCGAGCGCTGCCGGAGCTGCCGGAAGCGCGGCGAGCGCGCCTCGTCTCGCAATACGCGTTGCCGCTCCACGATGCGACCCTCATCGCGGCGGAACGCGAGCTGGCCGACCTGTTCGAGGGCGCGGTGGGAGCCGGCGCGGATGCCAAACCCACGGCGAACTGGATCATCGGCGAGGTGGCGCCGAGCGGCTCGCGCCCGAGCGTCAGCCAGCTGGCCGACGTCGTGAAGCTCGTGGCCGCCGGCTCGATCACGCGCGACCAGGGCCGCGAGGTGCTGGCCGAATCGATGCGGTCGCATCGGTCGGCTGCCGAGATCGTCGCCGAGCGCGGCTTTGCGCAGGTCAGCGACGAGTCGGAGCTGGAGACGATCGCGCGCGAGGTCATCGCCGCCAACAGCAAGGCGGCCGAGGACTACCGGGCCGGCAAGCAGCAGGCGTTGGGCGCCCTGATGGCCGACCTCGCCAAGAGGGCACCGCAAGCGAACCGCAAGGTCGCGAACGAAATCCTCCGCAGGCTGCTGCAGTAGCGCGCCGTGCGCATACCGGACTACCACGTTCACACCGAGTGGTCCTACGACGCGCCGCGCGGATCGATGGAACAAAGCTGCGAGCGCGCGCTCGAGATCGGCCTGCCCGCGATCGCGTTCACCGATCACGCGGACTTCGTCACCGTCAATCCGGGTCAGTACTGCGTCGACATCGTCGGCTACCTCGACGCGGTCGAGCGGTGCCGCGCCAAATACAAGGGCCTGCGCATCCTGAGCGGAGTGGAGCTCGGCGAGCCGCACTGGTTTCCCGAAGAGACTGACCGCATCCTGAACGCCGGCAAGCTCGACCACGTTCTCGGGTCGGTCCACTGCGTGCGCATCGGCGGTCGGATCCTCGACGCGAGCGGGCTGTCGAAGTCGCAGGACGTCGACCCGGTCGCATTCACGCACGCTTTCTTCGCCGAGACGCTGGCCATGATCGAGCGCGGGCAGGCGTTCCAGACCCTCGCGCACATCGACTACCCGAAGCGCTACTGGCCCGGATACCACGAGGAGGAATTCGAGGAGCAGCTGCGCGCGGTGCTCGCCGCCGCGGTCAAGCGTGAGCTGGTGCTGGAGGTGAACACCACACGCGGCAGCGTGCTGTGTCCGAGTCAGACGGTCCTCGGTTGGTGGCGAGAGCTCGGAGGCAAGGCCGTGTCGTTCGGGAGCGACGCCCACGATCCGGCCAAGGTGGCCGCAGGGTTCGAGCATGCGTCGCAGATGGTCGAGGCCACCGGGTTCAAACCGGCCCCCGAGCCGACGGCTCTCTGGCGAAGGTGATTCTCAAGCCGGAGTCGCCGGCGCACGGCGGCGCCTGCATCGCGCGCGAGGACGGCAAGGTCTGGCTCGTGAACTACGCCCTCCCGGGCGAGGTGGTCGAGGCCGAGCCTCGCGGACGCCAGGGCGGCGTGGCCGTTGCTTCCGCTTTACAAGTGATCGAGAAGTCGCCTCACCGCGTGCCGCCGAAATGTCCTCACTTTGGACCGGGCGCCTCACAGCCCACCTTTTTGACCCGATGCGGCGGCTGCCAGTGGCAGCACGCCGATTACGCCTACCAACTGGTAATGAAGCGACAAATCGTTGCCGATGCGTGGCGGCGCGCCGGCATCGAGCTTCCCGCCGAAACGGATGTGCTGGGCATGGAAGATCCATGGCGATACCGGATCCGCGGCGAGTTCGAGGCGATCGAGACGGCGGCCGGCGTGCGTTTCGGCTTTCACCCGATGCGCTCGCACACCGTGCAGCCGATCACCACCTGCCCGATCCACGACGAGCGGATAGAAAAGGCGTTGTTCGCGTTCGAGCAGGCGATCAACGAGCTGCGCTTAGGCGGAATCCACACGCTTCGAATGACGGCTGAGCCGGGCGGCCCAGGTCTTCTGTGGTTCCTCCAATTTCGAGGCAAGACGCCGGGTTGGCCTTACCTCGAGCTGGAGCATCGCGTCGCAGAGCTGCTGCCCGGCGTGGTGCTGCTCGGCGACACGATGTCGCTGCAGTTCTGGGACATGGCCTTTCGCGCCGCCGACGACACGTTCGTGCAGACGAACTATTCGCAGATGCTGGTGCTCTACGAGATCGCGCTCGGCATGCTTGCGCCGCATGCGGACGACCGCGTGCTCGACCTGTACGCAGGGATCGGCACCATCTCCATGGCCATCGCCCGCTCAGGAGCACAGGTCACGGCGGTGGAGCAGTACTGGCGTGCCGTGCAGCTCGGTCGTTTGAACGCGCGCATCAACACGGCGAAGGTGGAGTACCTGAAAGGCGGCGTCGAAGACGCTCTTAAGCAGGTGCGGATCGGGCAGCACAACAAGGCGGTGCTCGATCCCCCGCGAGCGGGTTGCGAGCCCGAAGCGCTGGCCGAGATCCTTCGCCTGGGCCCCGAGCGCCTCGTCTACATCTCCTGCGAGCCGTCCACGCACGCCCGCGACCTGGCCGCGCTGACGCGAGGTGGTTACAGGATCGAGAGGGCCGCGATCGTGGACATGTTCCCGCACACGTACCACATCGAGTCGGTGGCGTTGCTCAATCGCAGCTAGTCCCTTCTCCCGCGTGCGGGTGAGGGCTAGTGGAGGCCGTGCTGCAGGCGGACCATCTCCAGGCGTAGGCGGCTCGGCCCGAGCACCTTCACCGCGATCGAGAGGATCGGCCGGAGTAGCAGCACGTAAGCTCCAACGCCGAGCCGGGAAACCTGGTTACGCGAGCTCCCGAACGTAGTTCGCGAGCCGGCCGACGCCTTCGCGCAGGTCCTGGTCCGAGCTCGCCAGGCTGATCCGGACGGCGCCTTTGGCCACCTGGCCGAACGCGCTGCCGGGGGCCACCGAGACGCCCCGCTCGCGCAGGAGCTTGAACGCGAAGTCGCGCGAGCCCAGACCCGAAGGCGACACGTCGGCCATGCAGTAGAACGCGCCCTTCGGCTCGGCGATGAAGAGGCCGGCCTCCTGCAGGATGTCGACCACGTTGTCGCGCCGCCGCCGATAGGCCTCGTTCATCTCGCTCACGCAGTCCTGCGGGCCGGACAGCGCCGCCTCGCCCGCGACCTGCGTGATGGTGGAGACGCACGAGGAATTCGACTCGAGCACCTTCGTCACCGTGTCGAGCAGCTCGGCCGACCCGGCGACGTAGCCGAGCCGCCAGCCGGTCATCGCGTACGTCTTGGAAAACGTGAAGACCGACGCGATGCGCGCATCGTCGGGAGCGATCGACGCGGGGCTGGTCCAGTCGCCTTCGAGGAGGATCTGGT
This sequence comes from Candidatus Dormiibacterota bacterium, assembly GCA_035689585.1. Lineage (GTDB taxonomy): Bacteria > Chloroflexota > Dormibacteria > Dormibacterales > Dormibacteraceae > 40CM-4-65-16. The sequence continues at coordinate 50 of DASSLJ010000071.1, read as the reverse complement.
CGTAGCACTCGTCGCTGAGCAACCACAGGTTGTGGCGCCGCGCGATTTCG
>DASSLJ010000070.1:0-3441 GCA_035689585.1 Candidatus Dormiibacterota bacterium | reverse complement strand
TCCCGGCGTGGCCTTCCAGCGTAGATTCCGGGCATCCGCTCGCCAGGTCCCACACCTTGAGCGTTCCATCCTCCGACGCCGAGACCACCCGCCGCCCGTCCGGCGTCACCGCGCACGCGGTCACCCTGCCGGCGTGGCCTTCCAGGGTCGCCTCCGCACGCCCGCTCGCCAGGTCCCACACCTTGAGCGTTCCGTCCTCCGACGCCGAGACCACCCGCCGCCCGTCCGGCGTCACCACGCACGCGCGCAAGGAGCCCTGCAGCGCGACGACTGCGCTCGCGTCGGGCCTCTTGGGATCACACGTGACGAACAGGAGCAAGGTCATGCGAAAGGTGCAACAGCGGCAGCTGTGGCGAGTGCACCGTAACCGGTGCAAATACCCCGTTTCCCAGCGAGGTTCGCCGGATCGCACTATCGCGGGATGTCAGACACGGCAACGAAGTGGCGTCGGCGGGTCGCCGGCTGGCGCGCGAGCGGTAAGACCGCGGAGATATACAGCACGGGGCGAGGATTCACAGCGGGCACCCTGCGGTGGTGGGCGTCCCGTCTCGGTCGAGAGGACACGATCGCTGGCCCGGTGGTGCGCTTGGCCCAAGTGGTACGCGCGCCATCGAGGCAGCAGGATGAGGTGCCGCGCGGCACGGCTGTGATCGAGCTGCTCGATGCACGGGTGCGGATCACGGTGGCACCGGACACGGACCGCGCGGTGCTGGCGATGGTCCTCGACGTGCTCGATCGGAGGGGGCGGTGATCCCGCACGGCATGGAGGTGTATGTCGCGCTGGACCCGATTGACCTACGATGGGGATTCGATCGGTTGGCAGGTGTGGTGACCGAGCGACTGGGGCGCGGGGCGCGCAGCAGAGCGCTGTTCGTATTCTTCGGGCGGCGGCGCACCGCACTGAAGGTTTTGTTCTTCGACGGCACCGGAATGTGTATCGTCTACAAGCGGCTCGACGCCGGGGCGTTTCGGATCCCGGAGCCGGTGGTGACCGGCGATGCTGCTCGTCTGATCAACGAGCGCGCATTCGAGGACCTGCTCGCGGGCATCGACCTGGAGCCGATGTCGCGACGTCATCGGGTGCACTGACCGACGACGCTGCTCGACGTGACCGTCGACGAATCGCGAGCAAGTTCCGGACCAGGAATCCGCGCTCTCGAGCTCGATTTCGACCTCGCGCATCTTGCGCGCGCCGATCGCAGGATCATGATGCGCGAGCGTGAGCGGCTCGACGAGTCCGAACGATCCGACGGTCACAGCGCGGCTCGACGAGCTCGAGGCGACCGTGGTGGCGCAGCGGGCTGCGCTCGAAGCCGAGCATGCCGCGCTCGAAGCCGAGCGCGAGCTGCGCGTCGCCGCCGAGGCCGAGCGGGATCGACTGCGTGAAGCCTACGAGGCGCTCAAGATCCAGGTCGAGCTCGCGCACCGGCGCCTGGTGATCGCGAAGGCCGAGCGCGTCGACACGACCCAGCTGGAGCTGGAGTTCGCCGCCACGCTCGCCGAGCTCGACAAGCTCGCGGGCTTGGTCGAGCCCCAGACGGATGCGACTGGTGACGAGGGCGGCGCAGCAGGCGACAGGCCGAAGCGGCGCCGTCGCCGGCGTTGCGACCTGCACAGGGTGGTCGGCGAAGAGCGGATCGAGCTGCCGGATCCGATCTGCGAGGGCAAGTTCGAGCGCATCGGCGCCGAGGAGGAAACTGCCAAGCTCAAGTGGCGGCGCGGCGGCCTGGTCCGAGTCGTGATCGCTCGCCTGAAGTATCGAACGACATCGCCGGCGGTGCGCATGGCCGGCGCGATCCCGTCGGCTGCCGATGCGTCCTCAATCACCGGCGCCACGGAGGTCGCGGTAGCCTCGGCGACCATGACTGCACCGGAGGACGCGACAGGCTCGACCATCGAGGTGGCAAACACCGTCGCGGCGACATCGGCGAACGCATCGTCGGTCGACGTTCCGCCGACGCAGCTCGCGATCTCGTCGGACACGCCTGCTGCCACACCCCAGGCCGCCGCGCTGGTTCTCGCGGCACCTGCGATCGCGGACCAGGCCGCTGACTCGAACGCCCCCAAGCCCACGATCGTGACGGCGGCGATGCCGCCGCAGCTATTGCCCGGCTCGTACGCGCTGCCTTCGTTGCTCGCCCACATCGCGAGCGACAAGTTCTGCGATGGCCTCCCGCTGCACCGGCAGGAAGATCGGTTTGCGCGGCTCGGCGCCACGATCCATCGCAGCACGATGGCGCGCTGGCTCGAAGAGGTCGGCGCGATCATGGGCGCGACGCTCGTCGAGGCGATGCGCAAGGAAGCGCTGGCGACTGCGTTCTGCATCGCGACCGACGCCACCGGCGTGCTCGTCCAGCCGGACCCGCGGCCCGACAAGAAGCGCCAGCCATGCCGCCGCGCGCACTTCTTCGTCCAGATCGCCGACGCCGATCATGTGTTTTTCGAGTACACACCCGTCGAGACCAGCAAAGTGGTCAGCGAGCTGTTCCGCGGCTTCTCCGGCTTCATCCAGGCTGACGCCAAGAGCGTCTACGACGTCCTGTATCGACTTCCCCACGAACAAGATCTCTTCGACGATGTCTCGCCCGACCTCGCAGTTCGCCACGAGGTCGGGTGCTGGAGTCATGCAAGAACCAAGCAGTGGGAAGCCGCTGTCGCGACGCAGGATCCAGTTGCGCGCGAGGGCCTCGCCCGCATCATGCGCATGTTTCAGCTCGAACGGCGCTGGAAGGATCGCAGTCCCGACGAGCGCCAGGCGCTGCGCGATCGCCATCTCCGGCCGCACGTGGTCGCGTTCTTCGAGTTCGCCGAGGATGCCTACGAACGGGTGAAGCACCAGCGTGGCTTGCTGCGCACGGCGCTCGGCTACTGCGTGCGACAGAAGGATGCGCTGATGCGCTTTCTCGAAGATGGCCGTCTCGAAATGACGAACAACCATTCAGAGCGTCAACTCAGGAAAGTTGCCTGTGGCCGAAATGCCTGGTTGTTTGTCGGCAGTGATGATCACGGCCAGGCCGCCGGCAACCTGCTCACGTTGATCGCCACCGCGCGCCTGCACAAGCTCGATCCCGAGCTCTACATGCGCGACGTCTTTCGCGTGCTGCCGCACTGGCCGCGCGAGCGCTATCTCGAGCTCGCTCCCCGCTACTGGAGCGCTACGCGTGCTCGCCTCGATCCCGACGAACTCGAGCAGGAGCTCGGTCCGCTGAAGATCCCCGAGCCGCCGTTGCCCATGGCGACCGCGGCGGTACCCCTGCCCCCTGAGCTGGCCCCCACGCCGTAGGCGCCGCCTGCCACATCACGCGGCGGCCTTCAAGGACGGGGAGTTTGCACCGGTTACGAACGACCTGTGGACCGTGAACTTCAAGGGGTGGTGGCGCGCCAAGGACCGGACGCGATGCGACCCGCTCACGATCCGGGACGGATTCGGTCGCTACATGC
>DASSLJ010000069.1:0-4566 GCA_035689585.1 Candidatus Dormiibacterota bacterium | reverse complement strand
TGCGGCCACGCATGACGAGGCGAAATACTCGCTCGGCTCGGTCGTCAACCACGTCCTCCTCCACCAGACCGTCATGGGGCAGGAGGCGAAGAAGCAGATGGAGATCGCGGGCGAATATCCCGACGTCGTCATCGCGTGCGTAGGAGGAGGTTCCAACTTCGCCGGCCTGACCTATCCGTTCATCGGCGACAAGCTCAAGGGCCGCCAGCCGCGCACACGATTCGTCGCTGCCGAACCGGCTGCGTGTCCGACGTTGACGCGTGGCGTGTACGCCTTTGACTTCGGTGACGCGATCGGCATCGGCCCGGTCGTGAAGATGTACACGCTAGGTCACAGCTTCGTGCCGGACCGAATCCACTCCGGCGGCCTGCGCTATCACGGGGACGCGCCATCGCTTTGCGCGCTGGTCGAGCACAAGGTCGTCGAACCGCGCGCATACAAGCAAAACGAGGTGTTCGCCGAGGCTGTGCGCTTTGCGCGGAGCGAGGGATTCCTTCCCGCGCCGGAATCGGCGCACGCGTTGAAGGCCGTGGCCGAGGAGGCTGCCGCCGCGCGCGAGGCGGGCGAGAAGCGGACGATCCTGTTCGGACTTTCCGGGCACGGTCACTTCGACATGTCCGCCTATGACGCCTACTTCGCCGGCAAGCTGGAAGACGTCGAGCTTTCGCAGTCGCGGATCGACGCCGCCATCGAAGAGCTGCCCCGGGTCCCCGCGATGACTTAAAGCGCGGGGGAGGCAGGCCTCCCCCCGCGAACCCCCTCCGTTGCGTGCAACGCTTGGAGGCGTTTGGCGGTATACGCCCGGTGACGGCCGGAGTGAATCCGGCCTGCACACACTCCTCGTCGGCAGTCAGTGCCCGCGGAAGGCTTCCTCCAGCCACTCGGCGACGACGGTCGGTACGACTTTGGCGTCGATGAGGAGCGGCCTCGGCCGTCCGCGCGCGACCCAGTCGCGCACGACTTCGAGGTCTGGGAGGCTGCGAACGGTCGCAGCCTCCAGGCCCACCGACCTCGCGAGCGCGGCAAAGTCGGTGTCCGGGAAGCGCACGGTGTCCATCGGGGCGCCCTCGGGTGCGAAGTGATGGACCTCGGCCGCGTAGGACGCGTCGTTGTAGACGACGACGAGGGCGTCGAGTTCGAGTCGGGCGAGCGTTTCGAGCTCGGGCAGGCTCATCAGCGCGCCGCCGTCGCCCAACGCGATCGCGGTGAGGCGATCCGGCCGCGCGACTGCGGCGCCGATCCCGGTCGCGAGACCTAGCCCGATCGACATGAAGCTTTGCGTGAACACGAACGAGCCGCCGTCGGGAACGTCCATGTACATCGGCGGCCATCCCATGAAGTGACCGGAGTCGACTGCCAGCGTGCGTTCGCGCGGAAGCAGGCCGTGAAGCGCGATGCTGAGCGCGCGCGGATCGATGTGGCCGTTACCGGAAACGTCCTCGAACGGCTCCTCGCGCCAGCCACCTTGTTCGATTCGGTTGCGGAGCTCGTCCGATCGCGGGCCGGCGGCACGGTGTGAGCCGAGCGCCTCGCTGACCGCGGTCGCGGTCGCGGCGCAGTCGCCCTCGATGCGAAGGTCGACGGGTCGATGTGCGCCGAGGACGGCCGGATCGACGTCCACCTGGGCGACCTTCGCGTCGCGATCGATGAGGTGGCCGCGTCGCGTGGTCCACATGTTGAGCGACGCGCCGAATGCGACCACGACGTCGGAGCTCTCGATGAGCTCGGCGGCCACCGGTGAGGCGAAGCCGCCGCTGATCCCGAGATTCCAGGGGTTGCCGGAGAAGAGTCCCGCCGCCACAGCCGACGTCGCGAGCAATGCGCCGGTCTGGTCCGCGAGAGCTTCGAGCGGTTGGCGCGCGCTTGAGAGGACGGCACCTCTGCCGGCGAGGATCAAAGGCCGGCGCGCGTGAATGAGCATGCGCGCGAGGGCTTCCACGTGCCCGCGTGCAGCGGCCTTCGCGGGCTTACCGATCGGCCGCCGCAACTCGTGCGGCGCGTCGTATTCCGCCGCCTGCACCTCGAGCGGAAGCGACACCAGTACGGTTCTCCGCTCTTCGACGGCGAACTGCGCCGCACGGCCGAGCTCGTCGACTGCGTTCACCGGGTTGTCGATGCGGCGGTGCGCCGCGCCCGACGCATTCGCGATTCCTTGCAGATCGATGAAGAAGTTGGACAGTGGCGCCGTGGCCTCGGCGGCGAGGAACAGTAGCGGCGTCCGGCTCTTTGCGGCCTCGGTGAGACCCGTCACCGCGTTGGTGACGCCCGGGCCCTGGTGAACGGTGACCACTCCGAGCCGGCGGCTGGCCCTCGCGTACGCGTCGGCCATGGTGACCGCGCCCGTCTCGTGCCGGGCTGCGATGAACCGCACGCCGGCCGCACTCATCGCGTTGGCGATATGGAAGTTTCCGCTCCCGACCAGGCCGAATGCATCCCGAACGCCCAGCTGCGCAACCGCGCGACCGAGAACCTCGGCGACGCGCATCGCGGCTAGCGCTCGATGAGCGCGATGACCCGGGCCGGGCTGCCGGAGCCGCGCACGATCGGCAGCGGCCCCGCGATGACGACCGCCCCCTGCGGCGGTAGCCGCATGAGGTTCGCGAGCTGCGTGAGGCCGTACTTCCCCGAGCCAAGCAGAAAGGAATGGCACGGAAACGCCGGATCGAAACTGTGTGCAGCGCCCGCGTCCGTGCCGACCGTCTCGACACCGACCCCAATCACCGGCGCCTCGTTCGCGAGCCACTGCGCGCATTCGACCGAGATGCCTGGAGTGTGCGGTCCCGTCTCGTTGGCGTTGAGGAATTTCTGCTGGTCGCCGGCACGTGCGTCCCACCCGGTGCGGTAGAGGAGCCATCCGCCCTTGGGCAGAGGACCGTGCTCTTTCTCGAACACTTTGATGTCTGAGACCTCGAGCAGGAAGTCCGGGTTCTGAGCGCTTTCGCGGCTCTTGTCAATTACGGCCGCGGGTGCGATCAGCCTGCGGACGGGAACCTGGGAGACGTCTTCTCCATCACGACCCGTCGCCCAGTGGATCGGGGCATCGAAATGTGTGCCTACGTGCTCTCCGGTCGAGATGTCGTTCCAGTACCAGGCCGGACCGCGTTCGTCGTAGTGACTGACCTCGGTCAGCTCGAAGCGGCGCGTGTTGGCAAACGGCGGCGGCAGCTGGATGATCGGCGTGCGGTCGGACAGCGGCGCCGTCAGATCGATCACCTCGATCCGTCCGTCCGCGATCCCGGCGACAAGGTCGCGCAGCACGGCCATCAGGATCCAAGTATTGCGTTTACGAGGGGCTGCACGTCGATAGGCCTGTTTTGCGCAAGAGACACCAAATCGCGCTGGGGATCAGGCCTGTTTTGCGCAAGACGTGCGGAATCATTCATCGTTCGCGTGCTTTTGCAGTGTTCAAGCGGACCGCATCAAGAATCACCGCCTTCAACGCAGCCTCATCGACAATGGCGTCTTCGTAGAAGTCGATGGCACGAACCGATTTGCTGTCGAGGCGAGTGTTGAAGAGCTTCTTGGAATCGTTCAACTGAGCGCCGTTCGGGAACGTCAATCGCACGGCGTTCTTGAGCATTTCGCCGATGCAGACGATCCCATCGTGTGACCACACAGGGACTCCCTCCGGCCGCGACGGCTTCCTCCACTTGATCTCTTCGATGACGCCGGCATCCGCCTTTTTGATCACGGCGCGCAGTTGCGACAGCCGCTTGCCGCGCCAATCACCTGGCTTCTTGATGATGGCGTCGATCTGCTGCGAGATGGACAAGTCATGCATCCCGGTCAGGTTAGCGACGGCTGCAAGAGACGCGCTTCTCGATTCCTGATCGGTTGATGGGGACGATATTCTCGGCTGGTTGAACGGTCGAAAAGTCCAGCGCTTTCAAGCACATGCCGTGCGCAGGCCGGCGGGTGGCGCCATCATCCCGCTTCCTTTCGACCCCGCCGCCGTCTGGGGCCGGCGCGATCGCTATCACGTCACCGGAAACATCGAGGGGGTGCGATACCGGACTGCTCTCGTCCATAGGCAAGGTGGCTGGCAGATCGTGCTGGCTCCGAAATCAGGCAGTGCGGCAGGGCTTCGCGACGGACAGCGCGTAAGTGTGGAGATGTGGCCGGAAGGGCCGCAACTCGACGAGCTCGCATCCGACATCGCACGGGCACTGGCTGCCAGCCCAAAAGCCGAAACGGCATTCGAGGCTCTCGCGCAGTTCTACAGAAAAGGCTGGCTGCGTTGGATAGACGCTACGAAGCGACGTCCGGAGCTGCGTGCCGAGCGAATCACCGAGATGGTCAGACTCCTCGAGTCAGGCCACAAAGAACGCCCGTCGTAGTTGATCGTGCGGCTGCGCATATATAAGGACGCGAGCAACTGGAATAGGCTCATCTGATGGTCAAGGTCGGCGTGCGGATGCCAGGAACCGTGCAGGACGCCGGCGACTTCCTCGCCAATGTCCGTGCGCTCGAATCCGCCGGTGCGGCGTTGATCACGGTCGAGGGCGACGGTGAGGATCGATGGGTCGTGCTCGCTGCGATCGCGGTGGCCACGGAGCGCGTCCGCGT
>DASSLJ010000068.1:0-3467 GCA_035689585.1 Candidatus Dormiibacterota bacterium | reverse complement strand
GAGCTGGAGCTCCGATTGCTTGTCGATTCCGCGACGGAGCCCTTTGCCATGCCATCGCTCCTGCCATCCCCACAGCAGCTCACGCCTCGGCTGTGCCAGCGCGTCAAAGCCTCCGACCATGACGAGGTTGCGAACCGCTTTCGGCCCGATCGGCCCGCCACGCAATCGAGCCAGGAAATCGTCAAACGAGACATAGGCGCCTGCGCGCTGTCGTTCTTGGACGATCGCCTTGCGGCCATCCTCGCCCAGGTCGCGCACGTAGTTGAAGCCGATGCGCATCGCATAGCCCGCTTGGAATCGTTCGGGCAAGCACCGCACATCCGAACGGTTGATGTCGACCGGCAGCGCCTTCAGGCCATGCCGTTTCAGGTCCTCGACGAGCACGCTCGGGTGATAGAAGCCCATCGGCTGGTTGTTGAGCAGCCCGCAACCGAACTCGACCGGGTGATGGAGCTTCATCCACGCGGTCTCGTAGGACGTGCGCGCGAACGCGGCCGCATGCGAGCGGCAGAAACCGTAGACCGCAAACCCCTGGACGGCGGCGAAGAGCTGGTCCGCGACCTCGCGCGGGACGCCGTTGTTGAGGCAGCCGTCGACGAACTCGTCTTCGAGCGACGACATCTCCACGCGGTTGAGGTGGCGGGTCATGGCGCGGCGGAACCCATCGGCGCGAGCCGGCGGCATGCCGGCGACGTGCATCGCGATCTCGATGATCTGCTCCTGGTAGAGGATCACTCCAAGCGTGTCCTTGAGAATCGGCTCGAGCAAAGGATGCGCATACGTCACCGGCTCGCGGCCTTGCTTGCGCCGGATGTAGGGATGGACGGCGTTGCCCTGGATCGGGCCGGGCCGGATGATCGCGACCTCGACGACGAGGTCGTTGAAGTCCTTGGGTCGAGTGCGGGGGAGGGTTTGCATCTGCGCGCGTGACTCGATCTGGAAGACGCCGATCGTGTCGGCTTCGCCACACATGTCGAAGACCGCCGGATCTTTGAGCGGCAGCTGGTCGAGATCCGGCCGCGAGCCGGTCGTCTCCTTGATCAGCTCCAGTGCCTCGGCCACGACGGAAAGCGTGCGCAGGCCGAGCATGTCCATCTTGATCAGACCGAGGTCTTCGACGTCGTCCTTGTTGAACTGCACGACGCGCCGGCCCTCCATCGTCGCGGGCTCGACCGGCGCGATGTCGACGAGCGGCTCACCCGTGACCAGCATTCCGCCGTTGTGGATCGAGAGATGGCGAGGGAACTCGATGACCTCGCGACACAGCTCGAGAAACTGCTGCCAGCTCTGCGGTCGCATGTCCGGTGGCGGCACCGCCCAGTGCATCGAGTCTTCGACGTCCTCGCTGAACCACCGGTCGACGCCCTTCGCGAGGCGGTCGAGCAGTTCGGCCGAGAAGCCGAGCGCCTTGCCGACCTGGCGTATCGCCATCCGCGGCTGGAACGTGACGACGTTTCAGACCATGCCGGTGCGCTCCCAGCCGTACTTCTCGTAGATGTACTGGATGACCTGCTCGCGATGGGCGGTCGAGAAGTCGATGTCGATGTCCGGTGTGCTCGTCATCTCTTCGTGCAGGAACCGCTCGAAGAGGAGGTTGTGCTCGATCGGGTCGACGCGGGTGATGCCGAGGACATAGGCGACGATCGAATCGGCCGCAGAGCCGCGTCCCTGGCCCGGCACGCCGCGCCCGCGCGCAAACCGCATCAGGTCCCAGTTGATGAGGAAGAATTCGGCGAGGCCGGTCTTCTCGATCACCTCGAGCTCGTGCTGCAGGCGATGAGTGACGGTCGACGTGATGGGACGGTAGCGCTCGCGCAAGCCATCGAAGCAGAGCTTGTAGAGGTACGAGAACGGCGTCTCACCGTCGGGCACCGGGTAGCCGGGGAAGCGCACTTTGCGGAAGTCGAGGTCGACGTCGCAGTGCTGCGCGATCTCCCACGGTGTCGCCAGCGCCTCTTCATGACCTTTGAAGAGCGGCCGAAGCCCATCGCCGCCCTTGAGGTGATGCTCGGAGTTGGGAAAGAGATGCGGTCGTGCTTCGTCCAGTGTCGCGCGGTGACGGATCGCCACGAGCACGTCGTGGAGCATTCGCCGGGCCGGGACGTGGTAGTGGGCCTGGTTGGTGGCGACGACGGCGGCGCCGCATCGTTTGGCCATCTCGGCGCGGCCTTCGAGCACCCACTGGTCTTCCTGCCGCAGGTGGTGGTGGAGTTCGCTGAAGACGTTCTCGTTTCCGAGTGCCGCCTGGAGATCGCGTAGCCGCTGCTCGGTGTCGGTCGCGCTGAGGTAATAGAGGTCGCCTTTGTGGTCCGCGACTGTGGCGAGCGTCGCGCGTGCCTCCCCTTTGGGTTGGTCCTGGTGCGCGATCGTGAGCAGGCGGCAGAGGTTGGAGTACCCCCTCAGGTTGCGCGCGATCAGGATCAGCTCCTCGCTGTCCACCTCCAACGCGGCGCCAATGATCGGTTTGACGCCGAGCTTGCGGCAGGCCTGGAGGTGCCGAACCGCTCCGTAGACACCGCCGTTGTCGGTGATGGCCAGGGCCGGCATCTCGAGCTCGGACGCGCGCACCGCAAGCTCATAGGGATGAGATCCGCCGTCGAGGAACGAGAAGTTGGAATGGGAGTGGAGCTCGACGTACGGGTTCACCGCATGCGGTGTGAGACGCAGCGGACGATTCTTCCGTGGATGGCGCCGATGCCGGTGAGAGCAGCGGCGGGGTAGACATCGAAGTTGGCCGGCGGCCCGCAGATTCCATTGCCTTGCTCGTCGATGACAACTACGTGAAGATCGACCTCGCGACGTACGCCGTCGCCGAGCGCGAAGTTCCAGGGATGTGAGTTGTTCCGGTGCGCCGAACGGTAGCCGCGGGTCTTGAACATTCCGACGACGGCGTCGAGGTCCTTCTGCTCGATGACGATGTCGAGGTCGGCGTGATGTCGCGTTTGCCGGCCCAGGAGGGCGTCGACCGCCCAGCCGCCGTCGATCCAGATCCTGACGCCGAGCCGCTCGACCATGCCCAGGATCTCGGCGGCGTCCCGGCCGGTCATCTGAGTCGGCCAGGCGCGCTTTTCAGTCATAAACCCTCTCGACGAACCACTGGTTCGTCGTGGCGTCGTGATAGAGCTCGAAAAGCACGCTGTTGTTGAGGACGGCCTTCCAGTACTCACGCACGACCGGCCGGTCCCACCACGAGCCTTCGACCTTCCAGCGAGCGATCGGTTCGAGCGAACCGTTGAACGCGCCTGCGATCGCTATCGGGGCTCGGCCGTGGTCGAGGGTGACATCGACGGCGGTCGGCGGGCTGAGAAGTCGTGTCATGCCAGGCAAGGTGTCGACACGACTTCGTCGCCGAAGCGTTCCTGCAGTCGCTCCAGCGCCGCGATGACCTCTTCGCTCGATCCATCGCCGCCCGCCCACAGTCGCAGCTGACGCCGACCCGCGCCTTCGAGCACCGGCAGCTCGATCCA
>DASSLJ010000067.1:0-5564 GCA_035689585.1 Candidatus Dormiibacterota bacterium | reverse complement strand
GTAGCCGGCGACGATCCACGGGTAGAGCTCGAAGCCGCGGAGCTCTCGCGCGATCGTTGGCAACGCGGTGCTGACAACGGTCGAATCCATGGCGGCCACGAACAGCGACAACATGAGCGCAACCATGACCCGCACCAAAGCTGGGGTCCAGGCAACGTGTGCCTCGGTTGAGCTCACCGGTTCAGCCTACCGAGACTTGTTGTCAGCTTCCGCGAACGCTTCTGTCACGATCGCGTGACTGCAATGGTGCCCGCGATCGTTGGCCGCGAGATCGACCTTGCGTCCGTCCTCGCATTCGTCGACCAGAGCTCGGAGACCGCGGCCGCGTTCGTGCTGGAAGGTGAGGCCGGTATAGGGAAGACGACGCTGTGGGCAGCCGCCCTGGAGCACGCGCAGACACAGGGATCATGCACCCTGTCCTCTCGGCCGGCCGAGGCCGAACGCGGCCTCGCCTACTCGGGGTTGGGCGACCTGCTCGAGGATGTCGTTGACGAGCTGCTGCCGTCGCTCTCTCCGCCGCGACGGCGCGCCCTCGAGGTCGCCATGCTTCGAGAGGAAGCGTCGGTTGCCGTCGATGAGCGTGCCGTCGCGGTTGCGGTACGGGACGTCCTCCAACGTCTCAGCGAAACACAGCGCGTGTTGATCGCCGTCGACGACGTCCAGTGGCTCGACGCGGCATCATCGCACGCGCTCGCATTCGCGCTCAGAAGACTCGGGAAAAACCACATCCTTCTGCTCTTCACGCAGCGAGTCGGTGCCGGAGTCCAACCTTCGGAACTCGAGTCGGCGTTGGCTCCTGACCGCGTCCGACACCAGCTGGTGGGGCCGCTCAGCGTCGGCGCGCTCCATCAACTCCTCCGCGACCAGTTCGGCCGGCCATTCGCGCGCCAGACGCTGCTCCGCATCCATGAGCGATCCGGGGGAAACCCATACTTCGCGCTCGAACTTGGTCGTGTGATCCCGGATGTCGATCCCTTTCAACCACTGCCTGTCCCTGAGACACTCGAGGCGCTCCTTCGCGCGAGAATCGCCGGCCTCCCTGTCAGCACGCGCGACGCGCTGGCCCTCGTGTCAGCGCTTGGCACGGCGACGGAGTCGATGCTTCTGCGCGCCGGGTTTGTCTCCGAGGATCTTCGACCCGCAACCGCGGTGGGTGTGATCGAACGTGAAGACAACTCCATACGGTTCACGCATCCGCTCCTGTCCTCTCTTCTATATGCGGATCTTGGGGACAGGCGTCGAGAGATTCATGCCCGGCTCGCCGAGCACGTCGAGGATCCGCTGCTCCACGCGCGCCACCTGGCGCTTTCGAAGGACAAACCTGACGAGGGCATTGCGAGCGTGCTCGACGAGGCCGTCAAGCTCGCTCAGGACCGCGGTGCAGCCGCGGTCGCGGCCGAGCTTGCCGAATATGCCGTCCGCCTGACACCCGCCGAGGCGCGGGACCACCGGCATCGCCGCGCGCTCGCGGCCGCCCGTGCGCACCAATCGGCAGGCGAGTGGACGCGCGCCCGCGCGATCGCGAGCGAGTTTTTGAGCGAGACCGACGCCGGTTCGTGGCGCGCCGAAGCGCTGGTTCTACTGTCCGAGCTCGAGGGCTCCGACCAGGCGATCGAGCTTCTCGAACAGGCATTGAAGGAGGCCGCCGGCCGGACGGCGCTTCTCTCGCTCATCCACTGCCGGCTCGCCTGGGTGACGAGATTCCGGACCGGGATCGACCACGCCAGCGCGGCGCTCGAACTTGCCGACCAGCTGGATGATCCTTATCTGCGCGCCCGTGCGCGCGCCGTGCAGGCGATCCTGGCCTGGTTCGCCGGCACCGAGAAGTCGCCGGCAGACCTGGTCCAGCTGGCGGAGCACCTTCCGGCGGCTCTCGGTGTCTACCGCCTGGTGCAGGAGGCGACGCAGGCGATCGTGAACACCCTTGCGCCCGCATCCGTCAGGAACGAGGGACGGGCTTTCTTCGAGCGGGAGTACAGCGAATGGCGTGACCGCGACGAGGCGCGCAGCGCGCGGGCGCTGTGGGGCCTGGCGTGGATCGAGTTCTGGGCCGGGAACTGGCGGCAGGCCTCGGAAAATGCGGTCGGCGCTCACGACATCGCCATTCAATACGGCCTCGAGGTGCCACAGGATCACCTGCCGATTGCGGTGATCGCCGTCCACCGCGGCCAGCTCGATGTGGCGCGCACGCACTCGGAGCGCGCCCTGAGCCTGGCAATGGAGCAGTTCGGTTTCCATCCACCTCAGCACCTCGCGGTTCTTGGTCTCGTTGCGCTCGAGCGCGGCGAATCCGCCGCGGCGCTCGACTGGTTCGACAAAGCCGGGAAACGGGCGGCCGCCCTGGGATGGGGAGAACCGAGCCTGCGATGGTGGACCTCCGAGCATGTCGAACTGCTCCTGGGGCTTGGCCGCATCGACGAAGCAATCGCCCTGCTCGACGTCTGGAGGAAAGACGCCACGCGCGTGGCCCGGGAGTGGGTCCTCGCGCACGCGACTCGTTGCGACGGCCTCGTCGCCGCAGCGCGGAACGACGTCAGCGGCGCCCTGACGCTGCTCGCAAGGGCCGCTGCGGAGCACGAGGCGGTGGGCGATCCATTCGGGCGCGCCCGAGCCTCGCTCGCGCTCGGGATCGTCCAACGCAGAGCTCGCCAGAAGCGCGCCGCGCGCAACGCGTTCGAAGCGGCAGCTTCCGACTTCGAAAGCATCGGCGCCTCGACGTGGGCGGCAAGGGCAGGCTTCGAGCTGGGACGGATCAGCGGGCGCCGGCACGTCGCGGGCCTGAGCCCATCCGAAAGGCGCGTCGCGATGCTGGTCGCAGAAGGTAAGACGAATCGTGAAGTCGCAGCCGAGTTGTTCCTCGGCGAAAGAACAGTCGCCAGCCACCTCACGAGCATCTACGCCAAGCTCGACGTACGTTCACGCACGGAGCTGGCTCGCCGGATGAACGAGGCCGAGCTCTCGTCAACGGCCGTCAAAGTTCAGACGTTCTGACGTTTCCTCGGGAGGGCGTCAGAACCTAGCGTCAGGCGCGTGCCGCGCTACCTCGTCGAGACCTACCTCGGTCGAACCCAGTCAGCAGAGCGCACAGCGAGGGAAGAGCGAGCGCGCTCGGCAGCCGCGGACCTGACTCGCGAGAGGGCGCTGGTCCACTTCGACCACTCGATTCATGTGCCGGAAGACGAGATCTGCTTCTACGTCTTCGAGGCCGGGAGCGCAGCTGACGCGGAGGACGCGGCGAATCGTGCCGGGCTTGGTCCGATCCGCGTCGTCGAGGCGATTGCATCACAAAAGGAGGAAACATGAGGTTGAAATCGGCGTCGTATCTCGTCGCGTTGGTGATTGCATTGGTGGGTGCGATGGCCGCAGCGACCCCCGCCAGTGCGGAAGGCCGCCAGCTCGTCGGCAAGTTCTGTACGAACTCCCTTGCCAAGCCGAAGCCGGGAGCGTGCATGTCGCTGTCTTTTGACGGTCAGACCGCCGAGGGCTACACGGGTTCGCCGAACCGGACGCTCGAGCTCCGGCCGGGGACGTACTGGCTTACCGTCGACGACAACAGCTCTGCGCACAACTTCGCGCTCGAAGATCCAAACGGCTCGGTCCAGATCATCACCGGCGTTGCCGACACTCCCGGCTGGGTCACGTTCAAGGTCGATCTCACGCACGGCCCGTGGCGGTTGCTCTGCGTCCCCCACGACGAGTTCGGAATGTTTGTCAATATCGAGGTCGGCGGGGTAGGACAGGTCGAGTAGCGGTCTGGCTCATGGAGGCAGCCCTCCTTCACGGCAGGGCTGCCTCTTGGGCGACGCCGGCCGAGCATCAGCGTTGCCGTGACAGGTTTTTTGGCTAATTTCTCCGGTTGATCTCGGTTGCGCCCTATGCTCCGGCGGGGTTACGCGACAGAACGTGAATCGGGAGCTCGCACAGACGGATTCTCGCCACCAATCAATGGCCGACGTCCTCAGTTAATGGGGGTCGTCGGCGCGTCCGGTGCATACAGCTCGGTGAGTCGGCGGCCGCCGATCGTTGACTGGGCGGCTGTTCTAGGGCCTAAGGCGCTGGCCCGGCATCGGTTTCGTCCGCTGGCCGCGGCGGTCGCCGCGATCGGCCTGGCCGTCGTCGTCTACCGAAGTCAGAGCGAAGCAGGGTTTGCCATTCTGGTCCTTCTCGGTGGTGCGGCCGCCTGGCTGCTCGCGGTCAGGATCGCCGGCATCATTGCCGCGGCCGAAATCGCCGCCCTCGTGGGGTGCGTCTGGTCGGGCTTCATCTCGTTGCCGGCGGCGCTGTTCCAGGTCTTGCTCTTGACCGCGTTGATCGGTCTTGCCCACGTAGCCGCTGACAGAGAACCGGTCGTGCGTCGAAGCGCGGTTCAGGAGAGACGCATCCATGGCCTGACGTTGCTTCTGGAGACTGCGGAAGCCCTTGCCACAGCCGGCAATCGCGAGGAGATCCTGAACGTCGCCGTCCTGGCCTCGGCCCGTGGCATATCGAGGGCCGGGCATGACCGTCCGTCGCACGCAGCCTTCCATTCGGTGGTGGGTGAGCAAATCAACATCTCGATCGTCGCCGACGACCCCCTTGCACGGGAGATTGCGGTCGGATTCGAGTATCCAATCGCCAGCAACAAGGCGGCCGGGGCGGCAAGTCGTATTGGACGTCCCGCTTTCGTTCGACCCGACCATATGAGCGGCCCGTTGCGTGAACTCGCCGACCGGCTGGGTTGGCAGGTGCTCATCATGGCGCCGGTTTACTCCAGCGGCGCGCTGCAAGGCCTGATGGCGGCAACGACTCGTGATGGGCCGGTTGTCGAGCCGCTCCAGCAGTACATGCTGGGCATCCTGGCCCGCTTGACAAGCCTGAGGCTTGAGTCCGCGGCCAAGATGGAGCAGTACGTAACGGCGGCGCAAAACACCAGGGACGAGCCGGATGTGCCGATGCTCGTCCCAGCCCTCGTCAATGAATTACGGGACGCCGTGCAACCGATCAAGAACCAGATCCTTGACCTACGCGCCTCCAGGGATCGAGCGAATCAGGGTGACGACGATACGTTCGGCAAGCTCGATGGTCTGATCTCGGCCCTCGCGTCGCGAACCGCGATAGATCCGACAACCGGGGTGCTCAACCGCGAGCTGGGTCTCGCGGCCCTCGAACGTGATGTGATGCGGGCGCGGCGGAGTCAAGGCAGCCGCCACTGCGTCGCCGTCTTGAGTGTGGCGACGGCCGCGGCTCCTGACGGTGCAGAGCTCATCCGCCTGGTCGCCGATCGGCTGCGAGCGGGCTTGAGGCGAGACGATTTGATCTTCAGGAATGCGGACTCCGAGTTCGTTTGCTCGTTTGCCGACATGGACAGCGCAGATGCCGGGCCGATTCTGAGCCGCATCCAGATGCAGTTGGCCGGCGAGATCGGCTACACGCCGTTCGCGATCGGTCTCGCGCCCGTGGCCCTGGAACAGACCGCCGGCTAGTACCCGGGCGCGGTTTCGGGGGCCCGCTTACGCCTGTTCTCTCGACCGCGAAAGTGCTTCCGACAGCTTGAGTGCGAGGGCGCCAGGCGACGTTTTCGCCTT
>DASSLJ010000066.1:0-32506 GCA_035689585.1 Candidatus Dormiibacterota bacterium | reverse complement strand
GCGCCGAACCGGACGGTGTGGCGCAGGTGCTCGCGAACCTGCTTCAGAACGCGGCGCGGTATACGCCCCGCGGCGGCCACGCATCGGTCAGAGCGGCGGATTCGCGGCGGACCGTGACGGTCTCGGTGACGAACACGGGTGATGGGATTCCTGCGGCGGATCTGGCGCATGTCTTCGAGCGGTTCTATCGCGTCGACAAATCGCGTGACGCCTCGCGTGGCGGCGCGGGAATCGGGCTTGCCATCGTCAAGCAACTGGTCGAAGCGTCCGGTGGGCGCGTCGGTGTCGACTCCGACGGTCACGAGACGCGGTTCTGGTTCAGCCTGCCGGCGGCTTCTTAGACCTTTCGTCTATTTGTGTCGGCAGTGTGACCGGCCGTCACCTTCCGGAGACACGCCTGCGACAGCGTGGTTTGCGAATTTCCCGCAAGGAGGCGTGTATGAAGAGTCTGGTCCGGTTACTTGTCGTGGTCGCTGCGATCGCAGCCACCGTGTTTGCGGCAGCGGCGCCGGCGCGCGCAGAAGGTTCGGGCGGGAACGCCGTCTTCGTCCAGACGAACGATCCCGCCGGCAATGCCATCGATGCGTTTCGGCGCAACGGCGATGGCACGTTGACGTTCCAGAACAGCTACGCGACCGGCGGACTCGGCGGTCGCGAGGCCGGGTCGATGTCGGATCCCCTCGCGTCAGACGGTTCGCTCGTCCAGCTTCCAGGCGGACTGCTCGCGGGCGTCAATGCGGGCAGCAACACCATCTCGGTGTTTCAGGTGAGCGGCACAACGCTACATCTGAACCAGGTGCTGCCTTCGGGTGGCTCGTTTCCGACCAGCGTCGCGTTCAAGGGCAACCTCGTCTACGTTCTCAACGCCGGTGGCCCCGGCACGGTGTCGGGCTTTCAGGTCGTTGGCGGACAGCTGCAGCCGATCGCGGCATCGACGCGGACGCTCGGTCTGGCGAACAGCACGCCGCCGTTCTTTCTCAGCTCGCCTGCTCAGGTCGGCTTCACTCCGGATCGCGCCCACCTCGTCGTGACGACGAAGATCAACAGCACTGTCGACATCTTCTCGGTGAGCCCTGATGGCACGCTGTCGGCTGCGCCCGTCAAGAACCCAGCGGCCGGAGTGCCGTTTGCGTTCGAGTTCGACAGCGCCGGCCGGATGGTGCTGAACTTCGCCGGCACGAGCTCACTGGAGACCTTCGACGTCAACGCTGACAACACGATCACGCCGGTGAGCACCCCGGCCAGTGACAACCAGATGGCTCTTTGCTGGATCACCGAGGCTCACGGCTTCCAGTACGCGTCCAATACCGGAAGCAACGACATCAGCCAGTTCGATGTTCTCGGCAATGGTTCTGTGATGCTGGTGAATCCAGTCGCTGCGTCCAACATCCCCGGCGCGACCGACTCGACCGCCGCCGGCGAGTTCCTCTATGTGCAGAGCGGGCTTTCGAGCACCGTGCACGTTTTCAGCGTCGGCGCGGGTGGCGCGCTCACGCCGGTTCAGGTGGTGGCGGTGCCCGACGGCGGAAGCCAGGAAGGAATCGTCGTTACCTAGTCAGCCGTTCAGTCGAGGTGGGTCGTCCTTCGGGCGGCCCACCAGCCCTTCAGGTCGTCGATCACAGGCCGCACGAAGATCAGCGCGAGAAGCGGGGCGCCGATCAGGTTGATCACCTGCCACGCCTCTAGGCTCGGGCCGCCCGAGTCTTTCGGCGCCACGTGCTGGCCTGCGATCGCGATCACCGTAGTGAGAAAGGCGAGCAGCAGAACTACGCTGCCGCCTTGCCGAGCTTCGGCGCGAGTCTTTCGAGCTTGCGGGCAGTCGATACTTCCTGGTCGCGGTTCTCCGTCAGGAGCTTCACGGCCTTGCGCATCTTGAGCATCTCGGCCCCGTCGATCAGATCGCTGTAGGCCGACATCTCGTAGTGCTCGGCCTTGGCCGCGCCGCCTGCGATAACGGCGTCGCGGATCTCGTCGGTGCCCGACTCCTCCATCATCTTCGACGCCTCGTCGACGAGACCCTTCGCGCCCATGCATTCCTGGCGCTGTGGCTGCTCGCCGGCTTCCGCGAACACCTGCTCGAGGTTCTGGATCTGCCGCTCGGTCTGCTGCATGTGCTCTTCGAGCATCGTCTGCAGTTTCGGGTCGGAGGCTTTGTCGCGCATCTTGCCCATGGCGTCGAGAAATTTGTGCTCGGCGTCATACATGTCGGCAAGCTCATGCGCGAACTTCTCCTGCGCAGTTGTGATCGGCATACGGCATCCTCCCGTGATTTGTGGTTCTACGAGTGGAACGCCTGCTGTTGGAAGCGATACCGATTGACGGTTTTTTTGACGTTATGCCGCGGCTCGTTTCTTGGGCAATCGAAAACGCATGCCCGCGCGCTCCACAATCACCGGCTCACCGCGCCAACCTTTCCAGACCGCGGCGATCAACACCGACGCAACGCCTGCGACCGGAACCGCGAACAGAGCGCCCACGATGCCACCAAGGTCGGCGCCGATGACGACGGCGAGCAGCGCGATCACGGGATGCAGTCCCACCGCTCCGCCGGTGATGCGCGGCGCGAGGACGTTGTTCTCGATCACCTGCATGATGACGAAGAAGATCACCACGTAGATGACGAGAGGCAGCGGCTGGGTGAGGCTGATCATCACGGCGGGCAGCGAAGCGAGGATGGGTCCCACCATCGGGATCAGCTCGAAGAAGAATGCAAGGATCCCTATGAGCACGGGGTAATGGACGCCGAGCGCCCATGACCCGAGTCCGGCCGACGTGCCGATGATCGCGGCCATGAGCAGCTGGCCGCGAATGTATGCGCCGAGGACCTGGCTCACGGTGTCCTGCACGAAGCTCGCTTTGTCGCGTTGCGCAGGTGGAAAGAGATGCGTCGCAAAGTACGCCATGCGGTGGCCGTCGACCATGAACCAGAAACCGAGGACCAGCACGAGGACCGTGTCGACGATCCCGCCTGCGATCGCCGCCGCTACGTTGACGGCGCTCGACACGGTCGACTCCGCGAGCGAGCGAAGCGAGCCCGCGATGTCGATTCCCGAGAGCGGCTGATAGCCACTGAGCTCGCTGAGGTACAGGGGCAGCTTTTCGGCGAGCGCCCCTGACTGCTGGATCAACGCGGGCGCGATGAGCAGGATCCCGCCCGCGATGAGCCCCAGGGCGAACACATAGATAAGGAGGGCGGCCAGTACGCGGGGAAGAACCCTCTGTGCCCACGACAGCGCCGGTTCGAGGGCGTAAGCCAGGACCAAAGCCAGCAGGAGCACGACGACGATGTGCAGCACCCGGCCGATGATCAGGCTCCCGACCCACAGGAACGCGATCACGGCCAGCCCTACCAGGCACTGGTCCCGAAGCCTGCCCCAGTCGAGCGCATGCATCCCTCAACTGACATAACGCCTGGTGCGGCCGGAACCGTGATTGCGAGGCATTCGCTTCCGCCCGGAACTCGAGGGTTTTGTCTACCGGCCCGAGTTCACAAGCGCCACGCGTTGTCCCATTGATGGGAGCGGAAAAGCGAGCGGCGAACGAGAAGCCCGAGCCGCAAAAGCTCGAGCGCATAGCGGACTGGGCCGTGGGCCGCAAGTTCGATGACATCGCGACGAGCGACCTGCCCTACCTGAAGGTCCTGGTCCTCGACACCGTCGGCTGCGCGATCGGTGCGTTGGGCCGAGAGCCGACCGACGCGGCTCAGGGTTTGATCAGCGACCTGGGCGGCTCCGAGTGGTGCACGCTCATCGGGGGCGGGCGCACCGCACCCGACCGCGCCGCCTTCTTCAACGGAGCGCTGGTCCGTTACCTCGACTTCATGGACATCATGTACGTCCGCGGGCAGAGCTTTCACCCATCGGACAATTTCGCCGCTGTCCTTGCCGCGTCTGAGATCGCCGGCGCTTCGGGCCGGCAGCTGCTGACGGCGCTGGCGGTCGCATACCAGCTGCAGGCCATCTTCAGCCAGCGCGCGCCGCTGCAGGAGAAAGGCTTCGACCACGTCAGCCATCTGCCGTTCTCCATCCCGGCGGCGGTGTCCAACGCGCTTGGTTTGGATCGCCGCATCGCGGCGAACGCGATTGCGATGTGCGCGTGCTCAACGACGAACCTGTGGGTCGTACGCACCGGTCTGCTGTCGCGGTGGAAAGGCTTTGCGTCGGCGCAGGCCGCCATGTCATGCATGCACATGACCCTGCTCGCGACGCGAGGCATCACCGGGCCGCTCAACCTGATGGAGGGACCGCAGGGTTGGGAGGAGGTGGTGGGCGAGAGGGTGGAGGTCGACTGGCCGAAAGAAAAGCTCAACCGGTTCACGGAGAGCTCGATCAAGCGCTACAACGCCGAGGGCCATACGCAATCGGTTCTCGAGTGCCTGCTCGAGATGCGCGAGGAGCACCAGCTCCGTGCCGAGGACATCGCACGCGTCGAGGTCGACGCCGTCAAACAGGTGCACAACATCGTCGGCGGCGGCCAGGCCGGAGACCGCGCGGTCGTCCGCAGCAAAGAGCAGGGCGACCATTCTCTTCCTTACATGTGTGCGGTCGCGCTGCTCGACGGTGACGTCTGGCCCGAGCAGTTCCAGGAGGAGCGCCTCTCGCGGCCCGACGTCCAGGAGCTGATGAAACGGGTCTGGATACGCCAGCGCGAGGATCTCACCATGCGCTACCCGAAGGAGATCCCCTGCCGCGTCCGCGTCGTTCTGCGGGATGGACGCGAGCTGCAGGGCGAGAAGCCGGATTTCCTCGGCTTCGCGCGCACGCGCCGCCGTGATTGGGACGGCGTGCTCGCGAAATTCGATCGCCTGACCGGGGGGCGGCTCGACTCATCGCTGCGGCGCGACATTCCGCAAGCGATCCACGACCTCGATTCGATCCAGGTGTCGGAGCTCGCACAGCTCCTGGGCCGAGCGGGCCGGCCGAGGGTTCGCGCGACGGCCTAACATCGCCGCGATGGCGGATCGGTTCAAGGGTTGGAAGGGCGACTTCACCGGCTACTTTCTCGGCCTTCGCGCAAACAACAACAAGCCCTGGTTCGAGGCGCACCGGAAGCAGTACGAAGACGATGTGAAGGCGCCGATGCTCGCGCTGCTCGCCGACCTCGAAGAGGAGTTCGGTCCGCCGCGTCGCGTATCGCGTCCGAATCGTGACATTCGGTTCAGCGCCGACAAGTCACCGTACAAGCTGAACATCTACGCGGATCTCGAGCGCGGCGGCTATGTGTCGCTGGACGCAGAGGGGCTGGTCGCCGCGGGCGGGCGATACATGGTCGAGGACGCCGAGCTCAAGAAGCTGCGCCAGGCGGTGGCCGCCGACAAATCCGGCAAGGAGCTCGTGCGCATCGTGACCGAGCTGAGGGACATGGGTTACGACGTTTGGGGCCAGGAGCTCAAGCGCGTGCCGCCGCCTTATCCGCAGGACCATCCGCGCGGAGATCTGCTTCGCCACAAGCGCCTGATCTACTCGAAGCGCTGGCCGGTCGGGCCGTGGATCGCGACGGCGAAGGCGAAGGACCGAGTGGCGCAGGCGTGGCGCGACGGCTCGGCCCTCGACGCCTGGTGCGCCCGCTACGTGGACTGACGCACCGCGGAAACGCTTGGCGCCAAACGCCCCCAAATTCGACCCGCCGAAAGGGTCTTTTGGCGCCAAAGGTGGCGATGTTGGACGTCTTTAGGTCTGCATCTCCGCGAGGAGCTGCGCCGCCTCGCGTGCGTTGGTCGTGCCGTAGTTGGAAAAGCAGTTGTTGTAGACGACGTGCGTCTGTTTGGTCTGCTTTGCGATCGCTGCGATCTTGGGCGTCCAGTCCGCGAGCTCGTCCTCGTCGTAGAGATACCGGAATCGCTCTGACGGTGGAATGTCCTTCTTCTCCCAGTTCTCCTTGTTCCGTCCATGGAAGCGAAACACCGCGAGCTCGTCGTTGGTCGGAAAGATCACGGGTGGAACGGAGCTCTTGAATCCCTGGGGCTCGTCGACCGCGACGTAGGGAATCTTGTTGTCCTGCAGGAACTTGATCGTGCGCTCGGCATTCTTCTCGTTGAACCAGCTGCCGTGCCGGAATTCGACGGCGATCGGCAGGTCCAGGCGCCGGCGCGTTTCCAGGATCAGCTCGCGTGCCTCATTCGACGGAAAGACCCATTTTGGAAACTGCACGAACACCGCACCTAGCTTGCCCGCGTCGATGAGCGGCGCGAGCGCGTCGCGGAACTGTTGATACACCGCGTCCAGCAGCTCGTTCGGCATGTCCTTGCGGTAGATGCGCTTCTTCTCGGTGAGCTCGGACGGCAGCTCTTCCTTGATTGCTTTTGGCAGCCTCGAGACCTCGGTCGGCTGTCCGGTCATGAGCGCATGGGCCTTGATGTCGAACACGAAGTCTTTCGGCGTCCGTTCGACCCAGCTTTCCGACGTGCGCTTGTTGGGCAGGGCGTAGTACGTCGAGTCGACCTCGACGACCGGGAACTGGCTCGAGTAGTAGCGAAGCCTGTCCTCGGCGGTGCTCAGGCCCTTTGGATAGAAGACGCCCGGCGCGGTCATCGTCGGATCGGTCCAGCTCGCGGTGCCGAACCGAGCTTCGCCTTTACCGACGCGGATGGGCTTGTCCGCGGCGCCGCCCGCCTGCTCGGCCCGCGCGCCCGCCTTTTCCGCGCCCGGATCGTGCGGGTCTACTCGAGCCATTCTGTGACGAATCTTGGACTCAGGTGGACGTCGATCTGGCGCAAAGGGCCTGTGCCGCTGTTGACGAACGCGTGCGGTTGATTGGGATCGACGACCGCCATCTCGCCGGCGCGAACTTCGCGTGTCGACGTCCCATCTCGGAACGTTGCCGTCCCTTCGGTGACGATGAGCAGTTCGACGTACGGGTGGCGGTGGAGCTTCGGACCCGCACCCGGCGGTGCGTCCACAAAGATCACGCACGCGCCGACGCCGCCGAACTTCTCACCGACGAAGTCGCGCGTGATGACGTCTTTGGGCAGTTGTTCCGAATCGACAAATGTGATCGCCATGAACGGCGATGTTAGACGAGGCTTGAGAGCAGCTCCGCCTGCTGCAGCAGGTGCCGCGGCGCGAGGAACTCGCTCACGACGCGAAGCCTTGCCGCGCGGCCAAGCTCTTCCGCGCGAGGCCGATCTTCGAGCAGGTCGACGACAGCGTCGCCGAAGCCGCGGAGGTCTTTCGGATCGTCTACCAGGATCCCGCTCTTCTGGCTCTCGATCTGGTCCTCGATCCCGCCCACACGGCTTGCGACCAGCGGCCGCGACTTCCACATCGCCTCGGCGACGGTGAGTCCGAATCCCTCGGCGAGGCTCTTCTGCACGACGACGTGGGCGCGGCGCTGCAGCGCGTTGACGATCAACGCGTTCTCGTCGAGATCTTCCATGGATATCTGGGCGATGACGATGCGATCGCGTATGGCGTTATCGACGCGACCCACGGCGTTCTGCACCTCTGCGATGACTTCCGGCTGCTCGGGGTCGTCGTCGACGGACTTCACCTGCGGTCCTGCGAGAACGAGCCATGCATCTGTCCCCGGACCTATGTGGCGGCCGAACGCTTCGACGACGCCGACCGGGTCCTTGAGCCGGTCCCAGCGAGAGACCTGCATCACGAAACGCGCGCTAGCCGGCACACGATCGATCAGGTGTGAACGCGACAGGACATCGTTGATCTCCCGCGTGTCGAGCTCCCGGTTCTTGTTCGTAAACGGGTCGATGCACGGCGCGATGATGCGAACGCGAGACGGCTCGCAGCCGTCCCACACGTAAGCGCCTCGCGAGAACACGACCGCGGAGGCCGTGCTCAGGTATGGAGCAAGAAAACGCCACGCGCCTCGGACGATGTCGTTCGGCTCGTCGACGCCGATGTGCGATCTCCACACGACCTTGACGCCCAGGCGCGTGAGCGCCGGGATGAGCCCGACCGTCTGGGGATCGTGGAGCACGGCGAGATCGCCCGGCCGCATCACCTCGAGCAGCGCGGCGACGTTCGGTTCGAGGGTGCGTTCGTACATGTCGCGATCGGCGGCTGTGAGCTCGGCTCCGTCGGGCGCCACGCCGTGGAGCAGCGTGTGCATCTTTTTGGTCACCTCGAAGAAGTCGGGCGAGCCCTCGATCACCAGCCAGCGCTCGTCCACGCCGGCCGCCATGTCGTACGGGATCAGCGCGTCCAGCATCTCGGCGACGCCGCCGCCCCGCGCGGTCGAGTTCACGTTCCAGACGACCCTTCCGCGAACCCGGTTCGCGAAGCTGCGCATGGAGTTCGAGAACGCCGTCCAGGGCTCTTCGCCCAGCACGGAGCGGTACCGCTCCAGCGGCGTCGGGTTCAATTCGACTGTCTGCAGGTTCGCGCGGGTGGTCGCCATGCGTAGAAGGAAACGCTTGCGGCGCGTTTACTTGACGTGGGGATCTCGCTGCGGCCGCAGCGCCTGAAGCGCTATCGCGACATCGCTCTACTGCTGTTGAAGTACGGCGGCAGCAACGCGGTCCATCGCGCCGGCCTCGAAGAGGCGGTCGAGGAGCCGCCGGATGACGCCGCCGAGGCCGCCAAGGCGACGTCGCTCGCCCAGGACCTCGAGCGACTCGGTCCGACCTTCATCAAGCTCGGCCAGCTGCTTTCGACGCGCCACGACCTTCTGCCGGCCGAATACATATCGGCCCTGTCGAGGCTACAGGACCACGTCGAGCCGTTTCCCTTCGAGCAGGCGGAGCACATCATCGCGACAGAGCTCGGCGTGCGGACCTCGAAACTTTTCGCGCGCATCGATCCGGAGCCAGTCGCTTCCGCGTCGCTGGGCCAGGTGCATCACGCGGTCCTGCACGACGGCCGTGACGTCGCCATCAAAGTTCAGCGTCCGGGCATTCGCGAGCGCATCGACAACGACCTCGACGCGCTCGATGACATCGCCGAGTTTCTGGACGGACATACAGAGGTCGGCCGTGGGTATTCGTTCAGCGAGACGATGGCGGAATTTCGCAAGACGCTCTATCGCGAGCTTGACTATCGCAAGGAAGCCGAGAACATGACGGTGATCGGTCGCAATCTCTCCGAGTTCGAGCGGATCGTCATCCCGCAACCGGTCCTGGACTTCACGACCACGCGCGTGCTGACGATGGACTTCGTACGCGGTCGCAAGATCACGAAGCTGAGCCCGCTGCGCCGCCTCGAGCTCGACGGGCGCGAGCTTGCGGAGGAGCTCTTTGCCGCGTACCTGAAGCAGATCCTTGCCGATGGCTTCTTCCACGCGGATCCCCATCCGGGCAACGTGTTCCTGACCGAGGACGGGCGTATCGCGCTCCTCGACCTCGGAATGACCGGAACGTTGAGCCCCAACCTGCAGGAGCAGCTGCTGCGCCTGGTGCTGGCGATGTCGGAAGGCCGCAGCGACGATGCAGTCGACATCCTCGTCAAGATCGGCCGCCCGACGGACGGCTTCAACCGTCAGGCGGTCGCGGACGCGGTGGCGGAGTTCGTGTCCCAGACGAGCGGCGGACACTCACTCGAGCAGATGCAGCTTGGACGCCGGATCATGGACGTGTCCGGCATCGCCGCGAGGTCCGGTCTTCGGCTTCCACCTGAGATGGTGCTGCTTGCCCGCGCCCTCATCAACCTCGACCACGTCGGACGCACCCTCGACCCCGACTTCGACCCGAACGAGGCGATCCGAATGAATGCGGCCGAGATCCTTCAGCAGCGACTGATGAAGAGCGCCACGCCCGGCAGCCTCTTCACGAACGTGCTCGAGGCCAAGGATTTCGTCGTCAACGTCCCTGGACAGCTCAATCGAATCCTCGAGCACGTCGCGAACAACGACGTCGAGATCAAAGTCGACGCGTTCGACGAGGACCGGCTGATGAGTGGAATCCACAAGATCGCGAATCGCATCACGATCGGTCTCGTTCTGTCCGCATTGATCATCGGTGCGGCGCTCTTGATGCGTGTGCCGACGCATTTCACGCTGCTCGGCTATCCCGGCATCGCGATGACGTTCTTCATCGTCGCGGCGATCGGAGGGTTGGCCCTGGTCGCCTCGATACTGCGGGATTAGGCCTCGAGGCGCTCGAGCAACGGAAGCTGCGACGAAAGGATCATCCGTCGGGCGTCCTCGAGCGCGAACCAACCTGCGCGATCGACCTCGGGAAACTCCTGCATCCGGCCCGAGCGCGGCGGCCACTCCATCGAGAAATTGACGCTCCTCAGCTTCGCTACGTCGAAGTCGCCGGCGGCCGCCCACGCATGGACCACCTTGCCGCCCGCCTGACGTATCGACCCGAGCGACGACATGTCGCCGTTCGGCGGTGGGGCGCCCAACTCCTCCTCGAACTCGCGGCGCGCGACGTCGATGGCTTCTTCTCCCGGCTCTATCTCGCCCTTCGGAATCGACCACGCGCCCTGGTCGCGCTTAGCCCAGAACGGGCCGCCGGGGTGGATGAGCAGCACCTCGCGCTTGCCGTCGCGCTGTCGATGGAGGAGAAGACCCGCCGATTCTCTGGCCAGAGCTACTCCTTCCACTCGAGCGGAAGGCCGGCCTCGAGATGCTCGAGCGCGCTGTCGGCGGCTTTGATCATGTCGGCCTTTGGGTCGCGCATGAGCACCAGCATCGATGCGAGCAGCACGCCCAGAACCGCGCCGGCCATGTTGCGCACGGCAAAGTCGCTCTTGCTCTTGCCGACGCGCTCGGCGAGCAGCTCCGCGACCTGATCGACGAGGTCGGCGAACTGGCTGAGCATCGCGCCCCGCAACTCCGGGGTCGACATGAAGAGCTGCGTGCGCCGCCTGATGAGGCTCTCCTGCTCCGGGGTCAGGTTCGAGAAGACCGTGCGCATCGCGACGCGCAGCCGGCGGATCGGATTGACGTCGTGAGGTTGCGCCTCGAACGCTTTGATGATCAGCGGGTCGAGGTCGTCCTGAAAGACGACCGCCTCTTTGGAAGGGAAGTAGTTGAAGAACGTGCTCGGCGAGATCTCGACCGCTTCCGCGATGTCTTCGATGGTGGTCTCGTCGAAGCCCTTCTCCAGAAAGAGGCGCATGGCCTCTTTCTGGATAGCGGCTCTGGTGCGAAGCTTTTTGCGCTCGCGTAAGCCGGATGCGGTCATGCCACTTTTTCGACGGCGGGCTTGAGAGCGGCGCCGACTCTTGTCCGGCCCGGCAGGAATATCAGGGCAAGCACGGCCGCGACGCCCGCGATTCCGGCGGAGATCATCAGCGCTGCATCCATGCCCTGGACGAATGCATACCTCACGGATTCAAGCAGAGTCGGTGAGTGGAGCTTCTCCGCGACGGCCACGCCGGCGAAAACGCTCAGCTTCACCGTCGACGCCACCGCAGAGGGAAGGCCGGTCAGGTCGAGGTGCGACTGATAAACCGTGACGAGCACACTCCCCAACACCGCCGAACCGAACGGCGCGCCCACCTTCTGCATCGCCTGGAGCAGCGCCGACGCGACGCCGCTCTGTCCGCTCGGCACTTCCTTCAGCGCGGCCGAGGCCGCGGTCGCGAACCCGACTCCCATCCCGACACCGACGATGAGCTGCCAGACGACAACAAAGATCGTGGTCGAGTCGAGCGCGGTGCGCGAGCCGATGAGCAACCCGGCCGCCGTGATCGCGAAACCGACCGCGACCGTGTAGCGCCCGCCCACGCGGCGGGCGATGCGGTCGGCGGGGACCGCGCCGATGATCAGACCGACGATGATCGGCAGCAGGCGGACGCCCGATCCTTCGGGGTCGAGACCGAGCACGCCCTGCGAGTACTGCGGGAGAGTGAAAACCATCCCGATCAAAGCCATGCCGCCGAGGGCGGCGAGGATCACGCCCCACGTGAAACCGCGTGCCTCGAATAGCGTCAGGTCGATGAGCGGCCGGCCGCCCGGTCGCGCCGTCAGGTACCGCTCCCACAGGAAGAAACCGACGATCACCAGCACGCCGGCGACGGTGGCGGCAAGCGACGGCGGGTCGGTCCAGCCGTTACGGCCGAGCTCGATCAGCCCGTACGTCACCAGCGCCAGACCGCCGCTCGCGAGCAGCATCCCCAACGGGTCGAGCGCCGGGCGCTCGGGCGCGCGCGACTCGGGCACGAGCACGATCACCGCGATTAGTCCCAGGAGAGCGACCGGGACGTTCATCAGGAAGATCCAGCCCCACCAGAAGTTGGTCAGCAGCCAGCCGCCGAAGATCGGACCGATGGGGAGGGCGATGAAGTTGGCCGCGGCCCACACGCCGACCGCTCGCGGTCGCTCCTCCTCGCTGAACAGGACGGTCATCACCGACAGCGCCATCACGACGACGGCGGCGCCCGCCGCTCCCAGCACGAGGCGGCCGGCGATGAACTGCGCCGGGTTGGCCGAATAGGCGCACGCGATCGAGCCGGCACCGAACAGTACCAGCGCGCCGGCGAGGACGAGCTTGCGCCCGAATCGGTCGCCGAGGACTCCCGCCGGCAGCATGCCGGCCGCGAGCACGAGCGCGTAGCCAGACGAGAACCACTGCAGGTCCGATTCCGACGCTTTGAGCGAGACGGCCAGCGTCGGCAGCGCGACGCTGAGCACCGTCACGTCCAGGCCGACGGCCAGGACTCCGAGCGTCAGGGCTGCCAGGGCCCACCACCTCCGAGCACCAATCGAGTTCATTTCGCCACCTCCTTCATATTTGGAGTCACTGGTATTTATAGTAACTCCAAACTTAGAGGAAGTGTTCCGGCCGCGTGCAAAAAGACGCGCGCTCTGGCAGACCGCGGCGCATGATGTGGGCACAGTCTTTTCCGCGAAGAGGAGGCTTTCAATGGGCGAAGAGGGCGCCTACGCGTTGTTCTGCGCGACGGTCGACGCCGCGTCGTCGGCCGCCGGCATCACCGACCCGTCACTGCTCGAGCGCATCAAGCGTCCGGAGCGTGTCCACGAGGTCACGATCCCGCTCGTCAGGGACGACGGACGCCGTCAGCTGCTGAGCGGTTACCGCGTGCAGCACAGCTCTGCGCGCGGACCATACAAGGGCGGCATTCGCTATCACCCCAACGTCTCGCTCGACGAGGTCAAGGCGCTCGCCGGGTGGATGAGCATCAAGACGGCGGTCGTGAACATCCCGATGGGCGGCGGAAAGGGCGGCATCACGGTCGACCCGCATGATCTCTCGCTCCGCGAGCTCGAAGCGCTGACGCGCTCTTACACCGAGCGCGTGTGGCGGTTCATCGGCCCGCTCGTCGACATACCGGCGCCGGACGTCAACACCGACTCGCGGATCATGGACTGGCTCGCCGACGAGTACGGGCGGCTGTCCGGCCTGGCCGACCCCGCGGTCGTCACGGGGAAGACTGTCGAGCATGGCGGATCACTTGGTCGCGACAAGGCGACGGCGCGCGGTGGCTTTGACGTGCTCGAAGCGGCGATGGGGGCGGCGCATGAAGACATGCGCGGCAAGCGTGTCGCCATCCAGGGGTTCGGCAACGCGGGCGCCAATGCGGCGCTGCTGCTCAAGGACGCGGGCGCGGTGATCGTTGCCGCCTCGGACTCGACCGCATCGCTCGTCGCATCAGAAGGATTGCCGGTCGTCGAGCTGTCCGCGTTCAAGGATCGCGGCGGTCACTTCTGTGACCTCACGCAGTACGAGCGAAAGCGCGCGGACTCACCTCTCTACGAAGACGTCGACATCCTGATCCCCGCGGCGCTCGAAGGCCAGATCACGGCGGAAAACGCGGAGCGCGTGAACGCGCGCTGGATCGTCGAGCTCGCCAACGGACCGACCACCCCTGAGGCCGATGCGGTGCTCGCGCGCCGTGGCGTGCAGCTGCTGCCGGACATCCTCGCCAACGCGGGCGGCGTCGTCGTGAGCTACTTCGAGTGGGTGCAGGACCTGCATTCCGAGCGGTGGTTGCTCGAAGAGGTCGAGGCGCGGCTTGCGGTGATCATGCGCCGCGCGTTCGACGCCGTGACGACGCTGGCGCACGACAACAACATCTCGCTCCGCCTGGCCGCGTACGCGGTGGCGCTGCAGCGCATCGCGGCCGCGATCAAGGAGACGGAGTCGGCGCCACGCCGGAGCATCAGTACGGTCATCATGTAGGCGTGGGTGCCAACAAGGCGTGGGACCGTTTCGAGACGGACGTTCAGGGGCTCGCGGGTGAGCTGAAGCGGCACTACCGCAGCGCCGGCGACGCCGGCCAGGCCGCAGAGATCAACAAGTCTCTCGAGCAGCTGCGGCAGGCCGCCGACACGGTGTTCAGGTCCCTGGAGACCGCGACGAAGGATCCCGAAGTCCGGACCAAGACAAAGGAGACAGCGCGCTCGTTCGGCATGGCCGTCGCGGAAACGTTTCGCGACCTCAGCGACGAGATCGAGAAAGCCGTCCGCCGAAATTAACCGGCTCTAGGACGCTTTCGCTCCCGCCGCCGCCTGCCTGACGGTCAAGATCCGCGCCACGTCCGCGGGCGACAGGATCCCGACAAGCGCGCCTCCGTCAAAGACCAGCACGCGCTGATCGATGGTGGGGCCGATTCGCTGGATCAACGCCGAGAGGTCTTCGCGTGGCGTCGTCACAGGCACGTCGGCAATGGGGCGAGCGACGTCGTGGAGGTGCTTGCTCGAGCGGTCGGCCGGCGGCAGGCGGACGAGGTCGGCGAGGCGGACAACGCCGGTCAAGGCCCCGGACGCGTCATGGACCGGGTAGGTCGTGAAGCTGTGATTCGGAGCGATTGACTCCAGAAACTGGTCGACGGTGACCCAGTCGGGAAGCGTCACGACCGGTGAAGTCATCGCCGCCGAGACAGGCACCGAGCGCAGCAGCGTTCGAATGTTGGTGCCCGCCTCCTCCGCGCTTCCGGCAGACAGCAGGAACCAGCCGAGGATCGCGATCCAGATGCCGTTGACGACTTCGCCGAAGAAGAGCCCGATGACGCCGGCGCCGATCATCAGGTAGGCGAAGACGCGTCCGATGCGCACAGCGTTGTGCACACCGCGCTGGCGTGTTCCCGAGCGCCACCACAGAAAAGAGCTGAGCAGGCGGCCGCCGTCGAGCGGAAACGCAGGCACGAGATTGAACAGGCCGAGCGCGAGATTGACGAACGTGAGATAGCTGAAAAGGTCGGAGATCAGCGCGTTCGCCTGCGTCGACAGGGCGATGCCGAACGCGATCGCGGCGACGACCAGGCTCGTGAGCGGTCCGACCCCCGCGATCAACGCCTCGGACCGCGCGCTCGCCGGCTCACCGTCGAGTCGCGATACGCCGCCAAAGAGCCACAGCGTGATGCCGGCCACCTTGACGCCGTGGCTGCGCGCGACCAGCGCGTGCGAAAACTCGTGAGCGAGAAGGCACGCATAGAAAAGGACGGCGCCGATCGCCCCGATGACCCAGTAGAGAAGCGGTGCATAGCCCGGCGCATCGATGGGCAGGATGTTGGTCGCCAGCGTCCAGGTGACCAGCGCAAAGATGAAGACCAGGCTCCAGTTGAGTCCGACCTCGATGCCGAACAATCGGCCGAGCCGGATGCTCGGATCCATCGTGTGGCCGAGTCTACAGTTAGACCGTGCGCGCGGCCGCCAGGCGTACCGACCGGCCCGCGATGCTGTTCGACCTCGACGGCACGCTCATCGACAGCGTCTACCAGCACGTTCTCGCGTGGAAGGAAGCCCTCGAGTCCGCCGGCATCCCTCTGTCGGTTTGGCGCATCCATCGCCGCATCGGCATGAGCGGCGGGCTCTTCCTGCGAGCGCTCGTGCGTGAAACCGGCCGCGAGATGAGCGCCGCGGAGGCCGACCGTCTGCGTGATCTGCACGAGCAGGGTTACGCGCGCCGCATCTCCGAGGTCCGGCCGCTGCCCGGCGCGCAGGGTCTGATGGATGAGCTCACGCGCATAGGCGTGCCGTGGGCGATCGCCACCAGCAGCAGCGAATCGACTGCTCGCACGTCGCTGGCACTGCTGAAAGTTCCCAAAGGCGTGCCCGTGATCACGCGCGACCAGGTCGAATACGCCAAGCCCAATCCCGACCTGTTCATCGCCGCGGCTGCAGCACTCGACAAACCGATCGGCGAGTGCTTTGTCGTCGGCGACAGCGTGTGGGACCAGCTTGCGGCGCAGCGCGCGCACGCGCTCGGGATCGGTGTGCTGTCCGGCGGCTACGGCCGTGAAGAGCTCGAGAGCGCGGGCGCGTATCGGGTGTACGACGATCCGGAGAATCTCCTGAGCCACATCGACGAGCTCGGCATCAGAACACGCGCCTGACGCGTACGTTTGGCGCCAATCGCACCTTTGACCCGCGTCGAGCTGCGCCGCCGAAAGCCGTGATACGTTGAGTGACGGCTGCACCGGCTGAACAGGCCGGCGATCTCTATCGGGGGTGGGGACATATGAATAACGGTCGACGTGGTGTGCTGGCGCTCGCCGGCGTGGCTTCGGTCGTAGTCGCGGCGATCGGCTTCTCGCCCGGCACGCTGGCCGGGAGTGCACTCGGCTACAACGTTTCCAACGTCGGGGCGTACGGTGGCGAACCTTCGCTCGTCTCGGACAGCCTCGGCCAGCTCTACGACACGACTCCTTCGGGTGGGCTGACGTATACGTCGACCAACCACGGAGCGTCGTGGACACCGGTCGCGACGGCAGACTCGAACAGCGGCGACAACTGCCTCGCCACGGACCAATCGAACGCGCTGTACCTGTGCAACCTATTCATCAAGGAAGGCACGTCGATCCTGCAGACGAACGTCTTCAAGTCCACGGACCACGCGCAGACGTGGGCGCAGGTTGCAAGCCCGCAAGTTCCCGGATGCTCGTCGACGTCATGCAATCCGTTCGGAGTCGATCGACCGTGGGTTGCGGCGTCCATTCCGTCGGGGACGAACACGAACAACGCCGAGGTCGTGCTCATGTACCACGACTTCTACGGACCGAGCCAGATCTGGGTGAACATCTCGCACGATGGCGGCGCCACGTTCGGTGGCCCGCAAGAGGTTCTCGCCAGCCCCGCGGTCACGCCTGGAGCCGTCTCGGGCACGCTCATCGCACAGGGCTACACGTTCTGCAACACGGTGCCGGCAGGGGTTGCGATCGCGCCGCCCGGGACGCCGCACGCAGGCCGCATCTTCGTGGCGTGGATCGCCGCCGACCTCGCGCAGAACGCGACGGGCTGCAACATCACCATGACGCAGTCGTTCCACACGCTGTGGACCTCGTACTCCGACGACGGCGGCGCCACATGGACGCCGCAGCAGGCATTCGACGCCGGCGTCGGCCACGACGCCTCGACGCCGTTCGTCGGATTCACGATCGACACGCAGGGGAACCCTTACTTCGGTTTCGCCAACAACTTGAACTCGAACCCCGCGACCTGCTCGGCCGAGTCGACGGCTGGAACCGTCCAGTCGGACTTCTCATGCGAGTACGACATGTACGTCGTGTGGTCGAGTGATGGGGGCGCCAGCTGGGACGGGGGCGGTGGACTTGTCCCCGGCAGCGCAAAGACGCCTTACCGCGTGAACGCGAAGGCGGAGACCGGAACGCACTTCTTCCCGGCCATCGCCGCGGGAAATCCAGGCGAGGTGGACGTCGCCTATCTGCGATCTTCCGAGATCGTGCCGACCGACCCGCTGGGCAAGACGGACCCAGGCGGATGCGCCGGCCCCGGTCCGGCGAACGGCAACCCCACGACCTACCCGCCGGCATGCAGCTGGAACCTCTACGCCGCGCAGTCGCTCAATCTCACCGCGGGCCCGGCCGCGGCCACGTGGGCGGTCACACAGATCACGACCACGCCAATGCATGTCGGCGACATCTGCAACCTCGGCATCTTCTGCGTCGCCCCGGCCTCCAACCGCAACCTTGCCGACTTCATCACCGAGGATCTCGACCAGAAGGGCTGCGCCCACATCGCCTACGCCGATGACAACACCGTCAACATGCTGCGTGCGGCGAATCAGACGTCGGGGACCTGCATCAAGAAGTAGAACTTCGTCAAGGGGAGCCGGTTGCCGGCTCCCCTTCTGGGGAAGAATGGGTTTATGAACCAGCTCAAGACGGCGGTCCTCCTCATTGCGTTGACCGTCCTGCTCGTGCTCATCGGCCGGCTGTGGCTCGGGCCGCAGGGCACGGTGCTCTTCCTGGTTTTCGCGATCGTCATGAACGGCGTCGCGTACTGGTTCAGCGACCGCATCGCCCTTGCCTCGGCGCGTGCGAAAGAGGTGACACCGCAAGAGGCGCCGATGCTCTACCGCCTGGCCGACCGCCTCGCCGCGCAGTACGGCGTTCCGCGTCCGAGGGTCTACGTGAGCCCTGACCCGTCGCCCAACGCATTCGCGACCGGACGCAATCCCCATCACGCCGCGATATGCGTCAACCAGGGCCTGCTCCAGATCCTGGACGAGGAGGAGCTGTACGGCGTTCTCGCGCACGAGTTCGGCCACGTCAAAAACCGCGACATCCTGATCAGCTCGGTCGTCGCGGTCATCGCCGGCACGATCACGACCATCGCGCAGATCGGATTGTGGTTTGGCGGCGGTCGCGACGACCGGCAGCAGAGCCCGCTGGGCGGCATCGTCGCCCTTCTGATGCTCATCCTCGCGCCGATCGCCGCGCTCCTGATCCAGCTTGCGATCTCACGCTCGCGCGAGTACCAGGCGGACCGCACCGGCGCGGAGGTTTCCGGCGATCCCCTCGCTCTCGCATCCGCGTTGCGCAAGCTCGAGCGCGCGACGCAGGTCGTGCCATCACAGACCGCGTCGCCCGCGTTCGCGCATCTCTACATCGTCAATCCGCTTCGCGGGCAGACCTTCGCCGGCCTCTTCAGCACACACCCGCCGATCGAGGAGCGCATTCGCCGCCTCGAGGACATGGCGGGCGGCATGCGCCGGGCGTCGTGATCTTCCAGCTCCGCGAGTACACCGTCAATCCAGGCGAGATGGACGAGTGGATCGCGGAGTGGCGATCGAAGATCGTTCCTCTGCGCGCCAAGCATGGCTTCGTGGTCGTCGGTGCATGGACCGTGGACGAAAGCGAACAGTTTGTCTGGATCCTCAAGTACGACGGCCCGAAATCGTGGAAGGAGGCTGACGCCGACTACTACGCATCGCCCGAGCGCAAGGCCATGAGTCCTGACCCGGCGCGCCACCTCGCGAACACCGGCGCTCGGTTCATGAGGAGCCGTTTAGGCACCGATTAGTTTCTCGGCGGCACGCAGTCGTAGGGGGTATGAAGACCATTTCCACGTACGAAACCGCGACGTTGAAAGTCCCCGGCGCGAGCTTGTACTACGAGGTCCGCGGCGCCGGCCCGGTCCTCCTGATGATGCCGGGCGGGCCGGCCGACGCCACGACCTTCCGCAAGATCGAGGACCGGCTTGCCACGAAGTACAAGGTCGTCACGTACGACCCGCGCAATCTGTCACACAGCACCCTCGATGCTCCGATTGACGACGCATCCATGGTCGAGACCTTCGCCGACGACGTGCACCGCCTGCTGAAGCACCTGGGCGATGAGAAGGCCTGCATCTTCGCCAGCAGCGGCGGCGCGGTGATCGCGATGGAGCTGATCAAGAAGCACCCCGAGCAGGTGAATGTCGTAGTGCTTCACGAGCCTCCCGCGCCCGACTTCCTCGCCGACACCGCGGGTGCGCGCGCCGCTTTCGGTCACGTGTGCGACACCTGCGCGAGCCAGGGCGTGTGGGCGGCGGCGAGTGAGTTCATGAACCTCATCGGCATCCACGGTGGTCCGCCACCGGCCGGTGAGGGCGGCGAGCCGACGCCCGAGCAGCTCGAGGCGATGGGGATGATGCACCACAACATGGAGTTCTTCTTCGGCCGCTACATCCGCAACATCGCGAACTACGGCGTCGACGTCGAGGCCCTGAAGGCCTGCCCGTGCAAAGTCGTGGCAGCGGTGGGCGCCGACTCGACCGGCCAGCTCGCGCACGACGGGGGAGTCGGCTTGGCGAAGCGCCTCGGCGTCGAACCGACCGTCTTTCCAGGGGATCACGGCGGTTTCGACGGGCGGCCGGAAGAGTTCGCCGCCCGGCTGCTGCAGGTTCTGGGAGAAGGGCCCTCGGTCTAGGGCTCTTCTTCCTCGCTGATCACGGGGTCCTGGGTGAGTGCGTCCTCGTCCTGGTCGGCGTAGAGATCGCGGATCTCTGCGCCTCCCGTCTCGAAGTCGCCGAGGTCGTCGGTCGAATCCTCTTCGACGACCTCGCCCGCACGTCGCGATTCGTCGACCATCTGCTCGTAGGCGCGCTGCGCGGCGTCCACGGCGGGGAACTCGTAAAACTCGGTGCCTTCTGGGATCTCGGCGCCCTCGGTCTCATCGGTCCCGTGCCGAAGGATGTAGCTCCTGCCGTTGTCGGGATCGTGCACCAGCGATAGATATTTCTCGCCTCTCAGCCGGACACGTCGTTCGACCTGTTCTTCGTTCTCGAGCTCGAGGAGGCGGCTGATGATCTCCTCTTCACTTCGATCCTGCATGACTTCTAGACTAGCCCGATCGGAGTGGGGAAGGTCTTGCGGTCGCGCCCGGCGGGGACGCTCATCGAGTCGCCCGACATCACGCCTGACGAGCTGCAGCTGGCGGTGCGCAACCATTCGATGCCGCTCGAGGCTCTGCGCTATCCCGTCACGCCTATCGGTCTCCACTACCTGCTGATCCATTTCGACATCCCGTACGTTGACGCCAAAACTCACGCGTTGTCCATCGGAGGCCACGTGCAAAAGTCGCTGCGCCTCGACCTCGACGACCTAAAGTCGCGGTCCGCGAAGACGCTGGCGGTGACGCTCGAGTGCGCGGGCAACGGACGCGCGCGATTGACGCCCCGACCGCTCAGCCAGCCGTGGCTTGGCGAGGCGGTGGGGACCGCGGAGTGGACGGGCACGTCGCTGGCGTCGGTGCTTCGCGACGCACACGTGCGCGAGGGTGCGGTCGACGTCGTCTTCACCGGCCTCGATCGCGGAGTCCAGGGTGGAGTCGAGCAGCTCTACGAACGCAGCCTCTCCATCGACGACGCGGTGCGCGACGAGGTGCTTCTCGCGTATGCGATCAACGGACAGCCGCTGCCGCCGCAGCATGGTTTTCCCGTGCGGCTCGTCGTGCCGGGCTGGTACGGGATGACGCACGTCAAGTGGCTGCGGTCGATCACCGTCCTCGACCACCGATTCGAGGGTTACCAGCAGGCGTCCGCGTATCACTTCCGGACCGTCGAAGGTGATGCCGGCGAGCCGGTCACCCGCATGCTTCCACGAGCGCTGATGGTCCCGCCGGGCGTCCCCGACTTCATGTCACGCACGCGTTTCGTCGAGCCGTCGACCGTCAGCATCGAAGGTCGCGCGTGGTCGGGACGCGGTGCGATCGCGCGAGTCGAGTTCAGCGCCGACGGCGGCGCGTCCTGGTCCGATGCCGAGCTCGAACCGGAGACTTCGCCGTACGCGTGGCGCGGCTGGCGCACGAGCTGGGACGCGACCCGGCCTGGGGCGTACGAGCTCTGCGCCCGCGCCGTGGACTCGGCCGGCAACGTCCAGCCTCTCGAGACCAGCTGGAACTATGAAGGTGTGCAGAACAACGCGGTGCAGCGAGTCACGGTGGTCGTCGGCACTCTCGACGCGGCGCAGAACCCGGTCGACACTCAGTAGTGGCTCGACCGACGGCATCGACGAGCGACGCCGTCGAGCGTCTGCTCCAGGCGTGGCACGGCGAAGTCGAGGCCAACGCCATGTACAACCTCCTCGCCGACCGGCTTGGTGACTCGCGGCGCGGACAGATCATTCGCGAGATAGCGGCCGCCGAGGCGTCGCACCGCGAGCGCATCGAGCGCCGGCTGCGCGAGCTTGGCCAGCCGGTTCCAGATCCGTCGACGGTGAAGCTCTCGACGATCCAGCGGCTGCAGGCGCGCATCGCACCGGTCGAGATGATCATCCAGCGCATGGAGGCGGCCGAAGAAGTCGAGATCACCGACCGCTACAAGCGCACGACGGGCGACCCGGCGACGGACGCCGTGCTCGAACAGATCAGGGTCGAAGAGCAAGCGCATTCGCGCTCGCTCGAGTCGATGGAGGTGGCGCACCACGCGGAGCCCATGCCGTCGAGCGTGCAGAGCCGGCTCAACCGCATCCTCGGCCGAGAGTCGTGGCACCGCACCGGCGCCGGCTGGATATCGGGTGCGATCTACGGCGCCAACGATGGCCTGGCGGCCGTGTTCGGCATCGTGGCCGGCGTGTCCGGCGCGACCGGCGGTTCCAGCTTCGTGCTCACCGCGGGCCTGTTCGGCGCCATCGCGTCCGCGCTGTCGATGGCGACGGGCGCGTTCCTTGCCGAGCGCTCGGAGGGAGAGGTCGCCGCCGCCAACGTCGAGCGCGAGCGGCAGGAGATCATCGACAACCCCGAGGAAGAGAAGGAAGAGGTCTCGCTGTTTTATCAGCTCAAGGGGATCGACAAGGCGACCGCCGACAACCTCGCCGAACAGCTGTCCAAGAATCCCGACGCTCTCTTGAAGCTGCACGCGCCCGAAGAGCTCGGCACGAGCGAGACCGCCGGCAACCCCGTCCAGGCTGCGATCGCCGCGGGCGTCAGCACCTTCATCGGCGCCATGGTGCCGGTAGTCCCGTTCTTCTGGCTGCGCGGCAGCACCGCGGTCATCGTCGCGGCGCTCGTCTCGCTGATCGCGCACTTCCTGGTCGGCGCATCGAAAGCGCTGTTCACGCTGCGGTCGTGGTGGTCGGCAGGGCTCGAGATGACGCTTGCCGGTGTGATCGTCGGTGGGATCACGTACGCGATCGGACTGGTGCTCCGCGTCGGCGGCTGAGCCGCCGCCCGATTAGCTCATTTCGCCGGCAAAAGGACATTTGGCCGCATGGCGAATGCCACTTCTGCCGGCAAAACGAGGAATCGCGACTGGCTAGGACGCCGGCAGCTTCTCCACCGTGACCTCGCGGCCCAGCAACGTCGAGATGACCCGACTCGACGAGGCCGGGTCGCCGCTCGTCCAGAACCGCTCGTCTCCGTCGCCGCCCTCCGCCAAGAGCCCACGTTCTTCGAGCACGTCCCTGAGCCGTCTCGCCACCGCCGCGCCGGTTTCGATCAGCGTGACGTGCGGCGCGATCTGAGCCAGCAGCGGCCGCAGGAACACGTAATGCGTCGAGCCGGCGACGATGACATCCGCGCCGGCGTCGAGCATCGGGCGGATGTAGCCCTCGACCATTCGCCGCAGCTCGGGGCTGTCGAGGTCTGCCTGCTCGATGTGCTCGACGACGCCGGGGACGGGCTGGACGATCACCTTGACGTCACCGCCGAAGCGGTCGAGGAGCGACGCCAGGCGATCCGAACCGCCGACCGCGGCCGGAACGATCGCCCCCACGACGCCCGACTTGGTCGCGCTCACCGCGGGCTTGATGCCCGGCTCGATGCCGACGACCGGAATCGTCAGGGTGCTGCGCAGCGCCTCGGCCGAGCCGACGGTCCCGGTGTTCGAGCCGATCACGATCGCCTTCACTCCCTGGCCGACGAGAAACCGCGAGATCGCCAGACCGCGCTCGCGCACGAACCCGGGCGGCTTGTCGCCCCAAGGCGCATTCGCCGAGTCGGCTACGTAGAAGACGGACTCGGCGGGCATCGCGGCATGGATCTCACGCAGAACCGACAGGCCGCCGACGCCCGAATCGAAGATGCCGACGGGCGCGCGGTTCATATCCGAAGGCTAATTGACGCTCACCATCGGCCGAAGTGCAGCATCGATTCGAGCGACCGCCGCCGGGCGGCGAACCGCGACGGATCGAAGCGTTCGGAGTCGTGCGGGTAACCGAGCGCGATCACGCCGATCGGCCTGCACCCTTCGGGGACGCCAAGCGCCTTCATCAATACGTCCTCACCCCAGAACAAACCGAAGAACAAAGCGCCCAAGCCTTCCTCGAGTGCCGCCAGCAGGACGAGCATCACGGCCATCCCCGTGTCGACGTCCCAGTAGGGCGCCGGCCATGCTTCGGCCTTCTGCAGACCGAACCTCTCTTTGTCAGGGCGCGAGTAGCGCTCGAGGTAGGCCGGCTTGTTGGAGATTGCCAGCACCAAGCAAGGCGGTATCTCGTCGGTTGACGGGGCGTCGTCCGGAAAATCGGGGTGACTGGTCGTCCGGACGAACCAGTCGATCTGCTCCGGCTCGTCCAGCACGACGAAATCGAAGCCCTGGCTGAATCCGGCGGACGGCGCGTGTCGTGCGACTTCGAGAACCCGCATCAAAACGTCGCGCGGCACCGGACGCCGCTGAAACTTACGTACCATCCGGCGCTTTCGAACCAGCTCTTGAAATTCCATTTTTTGGCTCCATTTTTGACGCGTCAGGCGTTGTATCTGTATGCCGCGCCGATGGCTTTGGAGCCTGGCGTTCGGCCTCCTTGTAGGCGGCTGCGTCGTGGCGCTGAGCGCGGCGCGGTACGGCTTCAGCGGCCCGCTCCTGCTTCTCGGCATTGTCCTCGCCGCGGGGTTCGGAGGTCTGGGCGTGATCGTGAGCGCGTGGAGGCGAACGACCGTAGACTGAAGGCGGTGGGGGATTCGGAGCAGCGCGTCGGCATCACGCCGAAGAGCTGGACCGCTGCACTGCATCACGGCGTGCTGCACCTCGGCAAACGCTGGTACGTGATCAGCGCCGAGATCGACGATGACGGTCGCGCCGAAGGCGTAAGGCTCGACGGGCCTTTTGCCGACCGCGACGCCGCCGACGCCCGCGCCCAATCGATGCAGGACTGACCGCGATGCGCGTCGCCGCCATCTCGGACATCCACGGCAACCTGCCTGCGCTCGAGGCCGTGCTCGCCGATGTTGACCGAGAGCGGCCCGACGTGATGGTGTTCTGCGGCGACGTCGCCTCGGGTCCCATGCCGGCGGAAACGATCGAGCGATTGCTGAGTGTCCAAAATGCGCGCTTCGTCCGCGGCAATGCCGACCGCGGGCTGATCGACGAGTACGACGGCAAGCCGCCGAGCGAGATGCCGGGCCCTTTTGGCGATTGGTGCGCGAAGCAGATCACCAGACGGCACCGTGACTTTCTAGCGTCCTTTGAGGACAGCGTCATCGTCGACGGCGTGGACGGACTTGGTCGCGTGCTTTTCTGCCACGCCAGCCCGCACAACGACACGGACATCTTCACGGTCGAGACCTCCGACGAACGAATGCGCATGCTTCTATCGGGCGTGGATGCGAACGTCGTCGTCTGCGGGCACACGCACATGCAGTTCGATCGCAGCATCGACCGCAATCGGGTCGTGAACGCGGGCAGCGTCGGCATGCCGTACGGCCGGCCCGGTGCGTATTGGGCGATGCTCGGCCCCGACGTCGACCTTCGCCGGACCGATTACGACCGCGAGGCCGCCGCTCGGCGCATCCGCGCGAAGGATTGGAGCAACGCCGGCGCATTCGCGGCCGAGAACGTTTTGAGTGTGCCTTCCGTCGAACAGGCGATGGAGTTCATGCGCAAGGCCGAGGCCAAGCAGACCGCCAGCGCCTAGTTAGCTGCTCACTCCTTCCATTCCGGACGCTTGCGGAACATGCCGCCCCAGCCGAGATGAAACCAGTGCTCCTCGCGATAAGGGTGAAGCTGGGCCACGTCGCTTGGGCTGAGGTCCGTCACGACGTGCTTGTCCGTGATTTTCTTGATCCGTGCCGCCGCGATCTCGACACGCTTGCCGTCGCCGTTGCGATCGATCACGATGCCGTGGAAGATGTCGTCACCCTCGTCGCCGAGCAGTGACTCGGCCTTTCCGATCACGCTCCCGTCCGCGGCCACGACGGGAGCCCGATAAGGCATGGCCATCCACGCTACTGTCGTCTCGTTCTCGTACATCAGAAGGTCACTGTACCGAGAACCGTTCAAGATTGTGAGATGACGAACTACAGCCCGCTGCTGTCGATCTTTGTCCTTGCCCCGCGCCTCCGGCGCGCCTCCAGCCGTGCCGTCAGCATCTTTCTGCCGGCGCGCTCAGAGGGCTACGATGCGCGCTTCTACGACATCGAGTTTCGCGACCTCCTTCACCGCTACAGCGACCGGCTGGCCCCGAAGGACCGGGAGCTCATGGAGTACGAGATGCGCCGGCTGCGGCACCACGTCGCGGTGGTCCGCCCGGCCGGCTGTCCCGCCTTCGCCGGATTCGCCGACGAGCCGCATGGAGTGCTCGAGCTCGTGAAGCTGCGCGACGAGACGGACGAGCGGCTCGAGGTGGGGGAGCTCCTGCTCGCGCCTGTCCTGCGCCAGCTCGAGCACTATCCGCCCGCGCTGATCGCCGTCGTCGACAAAGAGCACGCGCGCACGTTCGGCGCGATCCTCGAAGAGATCATCCCGCTGGGCGAGGTGAACGGCACCGAGATCAGGCATTCGCGCGCCGGAGGGACGTCGGCGCAGAGCAACCAGCGCAAGGCCGAGAACAAGGCCAAGGCCAATCTCGAGGCCGCGGTCAAGACCGTGGAGCGCGAGATGAGCTCGGGCGCGTACATGCAGCTGTACGTCGCAGGCCCGGCCGAAGCGCGGACGACATTCGAGCGCATGCTTCCCGAACGCCTGAAGAAGATGGTCGCGGGCCACCTCAGCGCGTCGCTCGACTCATCAGCGCTGAAGAAGGAGCTCCGCGAAAAGGTGGTCGCCGCGGCCGGGCGCGCGCAGGGCGCTCTAGAAGAGAAGCGTTAGCGGACCTGGCGTGGGCGCAGCACGAGCTGCGTTTGCGTCACCTTCGCGACCAGCTTGCCCGCGTCATCGGTTAGCGACGTCTCGACGACGATCGTCGTGCCACCGCGATGGAGCGGTGTGGCGGTGGCCGTGACCCTGCCTTGACGCACGGCGCCGATGAAGTTCGTCTTCGACTCGATGGTCGAAGTCCCGGTCGCGTCGCCGGGTAGGTTCAGCAGCGCGCATGCGCCGCCGGCGGAATCGGCCAGCGCCATGATCACACCGCCGTGCAGCAGCCCACCGGCAGTGCACAGCCCAGGTGCCCACTCGAGCGAGAGCACGACGCGCTCCGCGGTGTATTCATCCGCGCGCATGCCGAGCGTTTCGGCCAGAGGCATGACGTCACTGAGGCGTTCTATGGTGAGAAGTAGACCATGAGCAAGACCAA
Organism: Candidatus Dormiibacterota bacterium; assembly: GCA_035689585.1. Taxonomy (GTDB): domain Bacteria; phylum Chloroflexota; class Dormibacteria; order Dormibacterales; family Dormibacteraceae; genus 40CM-4-65-16. The sequence goes on along the minus strand of DASSLJ010000066.1, from coordinate 5,466 downwards.
CGCCATCTCCGAGCTGCGGCGCCTGGGCCAGAGCGTATGGCTCGACCAGATCGACCGCGAGATGATCCGCTCGGGCCGGCTCGCGCATTACCGCGATCTCGGTGTCAGCGGAATCACCGCCAATCCGACGATCTTCGCCAAAGCGCTCGAGAGCTCCGACGCGTACGCCGGCGACATCGCGCGGCGATTCGACCGAGGCCAGAACGCCGAGGCGATCATCTGGGACCTTCTGATCGAGGACGTGCAGGCGGCTGCGGACATATTTCGTCCGGTGTTCGACCGAGAGCATGGAAACGACGGCTTCGTCAGCATCGAGGTCTCGCCGGAGATCGCCGGCGATACCGAGAAGACCATCGAAGCCGCGCGCGATCTTCGCCGGCGATGCGCGCGGCCGAACGTGATGGTCAAGATCCCCGCGACACCGGCTGGTCTTCCCGCGATCGAAGCGATGATCGCCGAAGGCGCGAATATCAACGTCACTCTCATCTTTGCGGTCGAGCGTTATGTGAAGGTCGTGGAGGCTTTCCTCAGCGGGCTGGAGAAGCTGCACGCCGGCGATGGCGACGTCAGTGCAGTGCGCAGCGTCGCGAGCTTTTTCGTAAGCCGCGTCGACACCAAGGTCGATGAGCGTCTCTCGCGGAAGATCGCCGGGGCGGAGGGCCAGCGCAAGTCAGAGCTGGAGTCGCTGCTGGGCAAGGCTGCCATCGCCAACTCCAAGCTCGCGTACGAGATGTTCGCGCAGCTGCACTCGGGCCATCGGTGGGACCGCCTGCGCGAGGCGGGTGCATCGGTGCAGCGCTGTCTGTGGGCGAGCACGTCGACCAAGAACCCGAGCTACCGCGACACGATGTACGTCGACGAGCTGATCGGACCGGCGACGGTGAACACGATGCCGACCACGACCCTCGAAGCGTTCATGGACCACGGCCGCGTGGCGCTGACGCTGCAGCACGACGTCGACGGCGCGCGCCGGTTGCTCGACCAGCTTGCGACCAACGGCATCGACCTGGCCGCGATCACTCAGGAGCTCGAAGACGAGGGTGTCGCAGGGTTCGCGAAGTCGTTCCGCGAGTCGATCCAGCACCTGAGTAAAGTCAGGACTCACTAGATTTAGAGGCCAAATGGCCTCACCAGCGATCGAAGCGCGCCAGCTGCGCAAGACCTACAAGAGCACGCGCGGCGTCTTCCGCCGCGAGAAGGTCGAGCGCGTCGCGCTGCGCGGCATCGACCTGAAGATCGAGCGTGGTGAGCTCTTCGGCCTCCTCGGTCCGAACGGTGCGGGGAAGACGACGATGGTCAAGATCTTCACGACGCTGCTCCTGCCGACGTCGGGCTCAGCGCTCGTCCTGGGTCTCGATGCGGTGAAAGACCAGTGGGCGCTGAGACGGCGAATGGGATTCGTCTTCGGCGGCGATCGCGGCCTGTACTGGCGCCTATCGGGTCTGGACAACCTGCGCTATTTCGCCGACCTGTACCGCGTCCCGCCCGAGATCTCGCGCAAACGGATACCGGAGCTTCTCGAGCGGCTCGGGCTGAAAGGGCGCGAGCGTGACCGCGTGGAGCTCTACTCGCGCGGCATGAAGCAGCGCCTGCACCTGGCGCGCGGTCTGCTCAACGACCCGGACGTGTTGTTCCTCGACGAGCCGACCATCGGCCTCGACCCGGTCGGTGCGAGGGAGCTGCGCAACATCGTGCGCGAGCTCGCCGACGCGGGGAAGACGATCTTCCTCACGACCCACTACATGTTCGAAGCCGACGCCGTGTGTGACCGGATCGCGGTGATCAGGGACGGCGGCATCGTCGCCGAGGGCACGCCGGACAGCATCAAGAACCTGGTCAAAGACCAGGGCGTGGTCGAGTTCGAGGTGGTCGGCATGCCGGCCGACAGCATCGCGGGGCTGCGCACGCTGCCTGGTGTCAGCTCGGTCGCGGTCGAAGACCGTGAGCTCGCCCAGCTTGTGACGGTGCAGTGCAGCCGGCCGGGCGACGTCATCACGCATCTCAGCACCGTGCTGGACGGCGTGCCTCTGACGAAGGTCAGCTCACGCGAGCCGACGCTCGAGGACGCCTACGTCCAGCTCATCGGTGAGTCGTCGTGAGGTCGCTCGTCCGCGCCGGTTGGAGCGCGTTCGCGATCAGCGTGCGCCTCAAGGTCGTGAGCCCCTGGGCATACCTGAACTGGCTCGTGTTTCCAATGCTGTTCGCAGCGGTCGGGCTGTATGTCCTCAGCCGGCCAGGCGCATCCGGCTCGCATCTCGTGTACGGCATCCTCGGCGGAGGATTGATCGGATACTGGTCGGTGGCTTACATCGACGGCGGCAACGGCATCCAGGACGAGCGATGGAATGGAACCCTGGAGCAGCTGTTCGGCACACCGACCCCGCTCTGGGTGATCATCCTGGGCAAGGTCTGCGGAGCGCTCCTCTTCGGCCTGATCTCATTCGTTCCCACTGCAGCTCTCGCGTACTTCGGCTTCCATGCCGTGATGCCGAGCCTCGACCCGGCACGGTTTGTCATCTCCCTCGCGGTGCTGACGTTCTCGTTCTTCTGCATCGCGCAGGCGCTCACACCGCTGTTCGCGCTGTGGCGATGGGCGTTCAGCATGATCAACGGCTTCGAGCTCGGCGTCTACGTGCTGTGCGGGTTCATGTTCCCGATCGCAATCCTCGTGCCGTGGCTCCAGGGCGTGGCAGGCGCGCTCGCGCCGACGTGGGCGGTCCGCGCGCTTTATGCATCGACGACCGCCGAAGGAGCGCATGACTTCGTCGCGTGGTGGCTCTATGCGATCGCGCTGAGCCTCGTCTTTCTCATCGGGGGCTACTTCCTATACGCGCTGGTCGAGCGTGAGGCTCGCGTGTCGGGCCAGCTGGCTTTGGCGTGAGGCGCCTCGCGGCCGAAGCCGCGGTCTTCGCCCGCGGTACATACCTGCAGTACGTCGCGCTCTTTCAGTGGGCGTCGATCCGCGGCTATATCGCCTACAAGGTGCTGCTGCCTGTCACGCAGATCGTGTTCTTCGTCGAGCTCGGCGTGTACGCGACCGGAAGGCAGAACGCGCTCTACTTCGCGCTCGGCAACGCGCTGCAGCTGACCGCCAATGCGGGGATCTTCGGTGTGATCGCAACCGTCGCCAACGAGCGGCAGTACGGGACGCTGCCCATCCTGCTCGCGTCTCCGGCCAACCGCCTCGTCACGTTCCTCAGCCGCGCGATCGTCAACGTCATCGACGGCATCGCGACGGTCGCAATCGGTCTGACCGTCGCGATCCTGATCTACCGGCTGGACCTGCACGAAGCCAACTTCGCGCTGCTTGCGTTCTGCATCGTCCTGATCTCGGTGACGACGGCAGGCCTCGGGTTGATGTTCGGCAGCATCGGCCTGGTGATGCGGGACGCGATCATCATCGCCAACATCGTCTACTACGCCCTGCTCATCGTCTGCGGCATCAACTTTCCAGTCAGCCGATTGCCGGCCGCGCTCCAGGTGGTCTCTTACTCGCTGCCCCTGACGCGCGGCGTGCAGGCGGCGCGCGAGGCCGCCGCGGGCGCGTCGTTCGACCAGGTCGCGGGCCTGGTCGCAGGCGAGCTGGCCGTGGGTGCGGCATGGGCGTTGGGCGGCTATGTGCTTTTCCGCGTGCTCGAGGGTTGGGCGCGGCGCGGTGGGCTGCAGGAGGCGTACTGAGATGGACTTCACGACGCGGCCCGAGCTGAAGGGGACATACGGCGTCGTGAGCTCGACCCACTGGCTCGCTTCGCAATCCGCCATGGCGATCCTCGAGCGCGGCGGCAACGCGTTCGACGCCGCGGTAGCTGGGGGACTAGTCCTGCAAGTGGTCGAGCCGCATCTCAACGGACTCGGCGGAGATCTTCCGATCCTGCTGTGGGACGCGTCGCGAGCGCGACCCGAGGTGATCTGCGGCCAGGGCCCGGCGCCTGCAGGCGCGAGCATCGCTGCGGTCCGAGCGCTCGGTTTGAGCGACATTCCGGGGAGCGGGCTCGTCGCGGCGTGTGTGCCCGGAGCGTTCGGAGGCTGGATGACGCTTCTGCGCGACCACGGCACGATGCGCGTGCGCGACGTCCTCGAGTTCGCGATCGGATACGCAGAGGCGGGCTATCCGCTGCTGCCGCGCATCGTCTCGGTGATCGAGATGGTCGAGCCTCTGTTTCGCGAGCACTGGCGGTCGTCGGGCTCCGTTTATCTCGCGGATGGGCTTCCGCGCCCATGGCAGCTGTTTCGCAACCCGGACCTGGCCGCGACCTATCGCCGTCTGGTGGCCGGCGGTCAAACCCGCGAGGCCGAGATCGAAGGTGCGCTGAAGGCCTTCTACTCGGGCTTTGTCGCCGAGGCGATCGAGCGTCATTGCCGCACGCCGATGATGGACAGCTCGGGGTCGGCCCATCCGGGTCTGCTCACCGCCTCCGACATGGCGGCGTTCACCGCGCGGCATGAGCAACCGGTCACGTGCGACTTTCGTGGCCGCTGGACCGTCGCGAAGTGCGGGCCGTGGAGCCAGGGGCCGGTCTTCCTGCAGCAGCTTCGGCTGCTCGAAGCAGCGGACCTCGGTGCGCGCGACTTTCTCTCCAGCGAGCACGTCCACCTCGTCACCGAGTGCGCGAAGCTCGCGTTCGCCGATCGAGAGGCGTGGTACGCGGATCCCGGTTTTGCGGATGTGCCTCTCGATGCGCTTCTGTCAGCCGAGTACGCGGCAGCGCGGGCACGGCTGGTCGGCGATGGCGCGTCGCTGGAGCTCCGGCCCGGCTCGCCGAACGGCCGGTCACCTCACCTGCCGGAACGTGATGCGCAACAGATCACGCCGGGTCACTGGACCGGCGGCGGCGCACAATCGGTCGGCGTCACACGTGGCGACACATGCCACATCGCCGTCGCCGACCGCCACGGCAACCTCGTCGCCTGCACACCTAGCGGTGGGTGGCTGCAGAGCTCGCCCGTCATCGAGGGACTCGGTTTCTGCCTGGGCACGCGTGCGCAGATGTTCAACCTCGATCCGGAACATCCCAACCGCATCGAAGGCCGTAAGCGGCCGCGCACGACGCTCAGCCCGTCGCTTGCGCTCCTCGACGGTGAGCCGCGCCTCGCATTCGGCACACCCGGCGGTGATCAGCAGGACCAGTGGACGCTCGAGTTCCTTCTCGCACACGCGCTGTTCGGGCACGGCCTCCAGGCCGCGATCGACGCGCCGATGTTCCACACGTCGCATTTCCCGAGCTCGTTCGCGCCGCACGACGCGCATCCCGGCCGCCTGCATTCCGAGCCGATGCAGGCCGGCGTGTTGGACGAGCTCCTACGCCGCGGTCACGAGATCGTCGAGGCGGAGGCGTGGACGCTCGGACGCACATGCGTGGTCGGACGCAATCCGGAATCCGGCGTGCTGGAGGCTGCCGCCAATCCTCGCGGTGGGCAGGCGTACGCGGTCGGGCGCTAGCTGCGGATCCGCGGATCGAGCGCGTC
>DASSLJ010000065.1:0-13425 GCA_035689585.1 Candidatus Dormiibacterota bacterium | reverse complement strand
AGGCGAGATCATCGACTTCCTTCACAAAGAGGGCCCAGGCTCGGCCGGGATCGTGATCAACCCCGCGGCCTTGTCGCATTACTCGCTCGCCCTCTACGATTGCTTGCAGGCCCTCGCACTGCCAGTCGTGGAGGTACACATCTCGAACATCCACGCGCGCGAGGAGTGGCGCACCCGCAGCGTGACGGCGCGCGCCGCGCGAGGGGTGATAACGGGCCTCGGATTCACCGGATATGAATTAGCACTGGAGTTTTTGGCTGGGCAATGATTTCGAGTGGCGATCTCCGCAACGGGACGATGTTCGAGCACGACGGGCAGCTGGTGTCCATCGTCAGCGTCGAGCACATCAAGATGGCCCGGCAGCCGGCGGTGATAAAGGCCAAGCTCCGCAACATCCTGACCGGCTCGATCTTCGAGCAGAGCTTCAAGACCACCGAAAGATTCCGACTCGTCCGGATCGAGAGCACTGAGGCCACGTATCTCTACAACGACGGCACGCACTACCACTTCATGGACAGCCGCACGTACGACCAGGTGCCAGTCGACGAGGACATGCTCGAAGGCGTTCTCCCACTGCTCAAGGAAGGAAGCGTCGTCTTCCTGCAGCGGTACCAGGACCGGCTCATCGGGGTCGAGCTGCCGATCAACGTCGAGCTCAAGGTCGTGTCGACCGACCCTGGATTCAAAGGCGACACCGTATCGGGCGGCAGCAAGTCCGCAAAGCTCGAGACAGGGGCGACGATCCAGGTGCCGTTGTTCATCCAGTCGGGCGACGTGATCCGCGTCGACACGCGCGACCAGAGCTACGTCGAACGGGCGTAATCCCCGACCGACGGATAGTCCGGACTAACCGTGCATCTGTGGATCGAAAACCGCGGATAGTCCGGACTATCCGATAAAGCGGTTCAGCACCCGGACGCTGTTCCGGGGCGTAGGATCAGGCGGTTATGAGTGAGAACGGTTCGCTGGGGGCTGTTCGTGTGGCCAACGAGGTGATCGCGAGCATCGCCGCACTGGCCGCATGTGAAGTCGAAGGTGTGGAGGGAATGGACGAAGCGGCCGCGCGTCACTTCGGCGATTTCGTTCGCCGGCAGGCTGCGCACCGTGGAGTTCGCGTGCACATCGAGGGCGATCGTTCCATCCATCTCGAGGTGTTCATCACGGTCGACTCCGAGGCCAGGCTCGCCGACGTTGCGGCTTCCGTCCAATCGAACGTTGTCGAGGCGACGGAGCGCATGCTCGGCCTTGAGGTCGGCGAGGTGAATGTCTTCGTTTCGAGCGTCGCCTTCGCCACCTAACTCTCGCCGGGTAGCAGTCGGCAAGCGCCATCAGGCGAGGGAGCTCGCGCTCAAGGTGCTGTTCCAGCTCGAGGGCACCCAAGATGATGCCGAAGAGGTGCTGCGCTATCACGCGGCCGAGAACGCCGCGACTGAGGAGATCACGAACTTCGCGCGTGCGTTGGTGCGCGGCGTGCTCGACAACCAGGAGCGTCTCGACTCGATCCTTTCGGAGGCGTCGGAGCACTGGAGGCTCGAGCAGATGGCAAAGGTCGACCGCGTGATTCTGCGCATTGCGGTCTACGAGATCGCGATCGACCGCAAAGTCCCGACCAAGGCCGCGATCAACGAGTCGATCGAGCTCGCCAAGACCTTCTCCGGCGACGAGGCCGGCCGTTTCGTCAACGGCATCCTCGGCCGGGTCGCCGCTACCGCGACGTGACCGAGCCCGCGCTCGACAACCTGCTCGCGGAGCTGGACCGATCGATCGCCAAGCTTGCTGACGGCAAAGCGCCACTGGATGAGCTGGTCGCCGCGCACCAACGCGCAGTCCAGCTGCTCGCCGATGCGCAATCACGCATGGCCGAGCTCAAGCGCCGCGCCGACGACACCGCAGGTTTGCTCGGCCAGTGACGTACCTGCTCGCGCCGATAGTGGCATGGGCGATCGCGCAGGTGGCCAAGGTGACTCTGTACTCCGTCCGCCAGCACCGGCTCAACCTGCGCGTGCTCGCCGAGACCGGTGGCATGCCAAGCAGCCACAGCGCCATCGTGGCCGGTCTGACCACCGCCGTGGGCAAACATGCCGGCTTGGCTTCCCCCGACTTCGCAATCGCCCTTATCTTCTCGTTCGTGGTCATGTACGACGCCGCCGGCCTTCGGCGCGCGGCGGGGCGCCAGGCGGAGGTCTTGAACCGTCTCGTCGAGGATCTCGTGCACATGCGTGGGGTGCAGGAGGCCCGGCTGCGAGAGCTGCTGGGTCACACCCCGGTCGAAGTGCTGGTGGGCGCGCTCATCGGCCTGATCGTCGGCCTGATCCTTTAGTGCCGCGCCTCGACGTGCTCGTGACGAAGTCTGGCCTCGCCGAATCGCGCGAGCGCGCGCAGGCGTTGATCCTCGCCGGCAAGGTACGGGTTGCGGGCGAGACGGTGCGGCGGCCCGATCGCGCCGTCAGCGAGGACGCGGCGATCGCTGTCGACACCGAGCCGTCGTACGCAAGCCGCGGAGCTCTCAAGCTCGCTCCGGCACTCGACCACTTCGGGGTCCATCCGGCGGGGCGCATCTGTGCCGACATCGGCGCATCGACCGGTGGCTTCACGGACATCCTCCTGCGCAGGGATGCGGCGAAGGTCTACGCCATCGATGTCGGCCGAGGCTTGCTGCACTGGCGCGTGCGCCAGGATCCGCGCGTCGTCGTGATGGAGCGGGTCAACGCGCGCGATCTGGAATCACTTCCCGAGCCGGTGAGCCTCTTCGTCATCGACGTGTCGTTCATCAGTCTCGAGAAGATCCTGCCAGCGGTGTCCAGGGTCGCGCCCGGCGCCGAGGTCGTCGCCCTGTTCAAGCCGCAGTTCGAAGTCGGCCGTGCCGACGTGGGGAAGGGAGGCATCGTGCGCAACGAGGAGGCCGTGCGGTCCGCGTTGGCGCGATTCCGGGACTGGTGCGCCAACAACGGTTACACGGTGATCGACGAGGCTCGCTCCGAGCTCGCGGGCGCCGAGGGCAACCAGGAATATTTCGTTCACCTGCGCGCGGAAGAGCGATGAAGGTCTTCGTCGTCCACTCGCCCGGCGCGGACCAGCACATGGTCAGTCATGCGATGCGCCTGCTCCACGGCAAGAACATCGAGGCTGTCGAGATGGACCGCGATGAGAGCGGGGACCTGAAAGGCGCCACGCTGATCGTCACGCTCGGCGGCGACGGGACGTTTCTTGCCGGTGCGCGCCTGGCCGCGCCTCGCGACATTCCGATCCTGGGAGTCAATCTCGGACGTCTCGGCTTCCTCACCGAGCTCGAGCACGATCAGCTCGAGGACGGCATTCGCCGTTATCTCGCGCACGACTACCGGATCGAGGAGCGCAACATGCTCGAAGTCACGCTGATGCGCGGCGATCGCGTTGTGTCCCGCGCCATCGGGCTCAACGAGGTGGTCGTCGATCATTCCGGCGAAGCCCGGATCCTCCGTCTCGAGATCGACGTCGGCGACCAGCGCGTCGGAGTGATTGACGCAGATGGCGCCATCGTCGCGACCGCCAGCGGATCGACAGCGTATGCGCTCGCGAGCGGCGGCCCAATCCTCGAGCCGACGCTGCGCGACCTGGTGCTGGTACCGATGAGCCCGTTCGCGCTGACGGTGCGGCCGATCGTTTTCGCGCCCGGAGAGGACATCAGGCTCGCCGTCGTCCGCGGCCCCGCGGAGATGCGAGTCGACGGCGGCAGGCGTGGCCGCAAGGTAGCGACCGGCGACGTGATCCGCTGTGGCTCCCACTCGAAGCCCTTGAAGGTCGTGCGCTTCAGCCCTCCGGAGGCGTTCTACCAGCGCCTCGGCGACAAGCTCGGCTGGGGCCTGCCGCTCGTCCCCAAGAAGTAGGTTGCCCCGTCTTTTCGCGGGGCCGCTCGACAAACGCATCAAGCGCGCCTTGTGCCTGGTCGCACATCCCGACGACATCGAGTTCTACTGCGCCGGAACCGTGATGCTCATGACGTCGCACGGCGCGCTGGTCGACTTCGTGATCGTCACCTCCGGCGACAAGGGCGCGCGCACCGCGACGAAATCGAGCGCACAGGTCGCGCGATTACGTGAACGCGAGCAAGAGAAGGCGGCACAGATCCTGGACGTCCACGACGTCAGGTTTCTGCGGCGCGCGGACGCCGAGCTCGTCGAGGACCTGGCGCTGCGAGAAGAGTTCGTGCGCGAGATCCGGACGACCAAACCCGACGTGCTTCTCACCTTCGATCCCAACGTGCCGTATCGATTTCACCCCGACCACCGCGTCGTCGGTCGCGTCGCGCTCGATGCCGCGTGGCCGTGCGCGCGCGATCCGCTCACCTATCCGAAGGCCGGAGCGCCGCACGAGACGGCGGAGGCGTGGTGCTTCGGAGGTGTGCAGCCGAACCTCGAGGTGGACGTGCGCGAGGTCCTCGACACCAAGATCAAGGCCCGTCTCGCGCACACAAGTCAGACCGGCAACGCGGCCACGCTTGCCCGCCGTTGGCGCTCGATGGCGGCTGTGGAGAAGTTTCACCAGGTGAATCTGAGATAGGCTTGCGCCTCGTGGAATTGCCGGCCGCGGGGCCGACTGTCGCCGGGCGCGCGCAGGGCGGATTTCCGGTTAAGACCCCGGTCTTCGAAGGTCCTCTCGAATTGCTCCTCGCGCTGGTCGAAAGCGAAGAGGTCGACATCTTCAAGGTCTCGCTCGCGAGAGTGACGGACGCCTACCTGGCGGAGATCGCAGCGCGCGAGATTGCGGACCCGCAGGAGATGGCGGAGTTTCTCTGGATGGCCGCACGCCTGCTGCTGCTCAAGTCGATCCGTCTTCTTCCCGGCGAGATTCCGACCGACGAGGAGACCGAGCTCCTCGGTTGGGAGGACGAAGTGAGGCAGCGTCTCGAGGAATACCGCGCATACAAGGAGATCGCGGGCGAGCTGCTCGAGCGCGCGGTGCAGGAGACGTTTGCGTTTCCTCCGCCGGCGCGTCCGATCGAGGCCGGCGGCCAGGAAGAACCGCTCGACGTCGATCTCCTCATCGCGGCCTTCAACAGCGTGCTCGCACGCATCCCGCCACGGCCGATCGTGGTCACGGGCCGCACGTGGACGCTTCAAGAAAAGCTCGACCTGATCGCAGACCGGTTGCGTGAAGGCCCCATCGAGCTCGTCGAGCTCATCCTCGAATCGGAGGACCGCCTCGAAGCCGTGATCACGTTTGTCGCCGTCCTCGAGCTGGTACGCCGATCGGCGGTCCGCGTGCGTCAGAAGGAGCGGTTCGGCCCAATCCACGTCGAGATGCGCGAGACGCAGACATGACCGAGGTTTCCGCAGCCCTCGAAGCGATTCTTTTCAGCTCCAATCGCCCGCTCAAGGTGCGTGAGCTGCAGCAGGCCGTCGACGCCGATCGCAACAGTGTCGAGGGCGCGCTCGAGAGTCTGCGCGAGGCGCTCGAGGGACGTGGCGTGATGCTGATGCGTCACCACGACGAGGTCCACCTCGCCACACGACCCGAGTACGCCTCGGCCGTACGGCGAGCGCTGCGACCCGAGGTCGCGGGCCGTCTGTCGCACGCTGCCTACGAAACGCTCGCGATCATCGCGTACCAGCAGCCGGTGTCACGCGCGCGGATCGAAGAGGTGCGGGGCGTGAATTGTGAAAGCGTGCTCGCCAACCTCGAGCTCCGCGACCTGATCACCGAGGTCGGACGCGGTTCGGGGCCCGGCCAGCCGAAGCTCTACGGAACGACGATGCGATTCCTGCAGGTCATGGGCCTCGATTCGCTGGACAACCTGCCGACGCCGAAAAGCGAGGGCCTGGAGCTCATCCAACGAGCGAGCGGCTAAATCGGTATTTGGCTCGGTCAGGTGTCGCCAGCCGGCGCGCCGCCGACGCCCTCATTGCCTCCGGTTCGGTCCGCGTCAACGGCAAGCGACCGCCCGAGTCCGGAATGCTCATCGACCCCGAGCACGACCACATCTCCGTTGACGGGCGCGCAATCAAGCCGCCTACTACGCATCGGTACGTGATGCTCAACAAGCCGCTCGGCGTGATCACGACGGCGCGCGACGAGTCGAACCGCGCGACAGTGCTCGACGTCCTGGGCCCGGAAGGTCTGGCGGGTCATCGCCTGTTTCCGGTCGGCCGGCTCGACGCCGACAGCACAGGGCTGCTGCTGCTGACCGATGACGGGGACTTGGCCTACCGGCTCACGCATCCGCGGTACAAGGTGGCGAAGGAGTACGACGCCGTGACCGCGGGCATTCCAACCAAGCAGAAGCTCGACGTCTTACGCCGCGGCGTCCGGCTCGACGACGGCGTCACGCAACCTGCCGTGATCGAGCTCGTTCGCGCGACGAAAGGCGACCGCGACTCAGGACGGGCCGAGCTTCGAGTGGTCATTCACGAGGGACGCCACCGGCAGGTCCGCCGCATGCTCGAGGCCATCGGCCACAAGACGCTCGCGCTGAGGCGCAGCGCGTTCGGCCCGGTGCGCCTCGGCCGGCTGAAGATCGGTGGCTTCCGCGTGCTGTCGAGCGGCGAGGTGGCGGCGCTCCGCCGCGCGACCGGTTTCGACGCGAAGTGATCGTCGCCATCGATGGTGGAGTCGCCTCGGGGAAGTCCGCCGTCGGACGCCGCGTGGCCGAACGCCTCGGTCTTCCGTTCATCGACAGCGGCCTGATGTATCGGGCCATCACGCGTCTCGCCGCTGAGCGTGGCATCGACGCTCACGACGCTGATGCCGTCACGCGCATCGCCGAGAAAACCGCGATCCGCATCGATGGCGAGCACGTGTGGGCCGACGGGACGGACCTGACGGAAGGGATCTACGACACCGACTACGCCGACGCCCTCCCCGTGATATCGGCGACCGCGGGCGTACGTCGCGCGCTCGTCGAACAGCAGCGGCACATGGCGAGGTCGGGAGTCGTGATGGCCGGTCGCGACATCGGCACAGTCGTGTTTCCCAACGCCGACCACAAGTTCTTTTTGATCGCAAGCCTCGACGAGAAGGTGCGCCGGCGAGCTGTGCAGTACGAGCGGCGCGGCGAGCGAGTCGATGAGGCGGCGATGCGGAAAGAGGTCGAGCTGCGGGATCGCATCGATTCCGAGCGCCCTGTGGCGCCGCTGCGTCCGGCGGATGATGCCGTCATCATCGACACCGACCACCTCGACCTCGACCAGGTGGTCGACCGGATCGTCGATGCAGTGAAAGCGTGATGTACGCCTTCTTGCGTGGCTTGATGCGATTCATGGTCGACGTCTACCTCGTGGGACTGTTCAAGCTGTCGGGCCGGGAGAACGTGCCGCGCGAAGGACCGCTCGTCATCTGCCCGAACCACATCGGGACGATTGACCCGCCGCTCGTGCCGGCGTACCTGCCGCGCACGGACACGTGGAGCATGGCGAAGTCGGAATACTTTCGCCATCCGCTGGTGAACTGGCTGTTCAGGGCGTACCAATCCTTCCCGGTTGTGCGGCACACCGCAGACCGCGTGGCTCTGCGCCGCGCATTCGACATCCTCAAGGCCGGCCATGCGCTGGTGATCTATCCGGAGGGCACGCGCATCGACGCCGGCGTGCTTGCGGAGCCGGAACCGGGCGCGGGGTTCATCGCGCAGCGCTGCGGATGCCCGGTACTTCCAGTTGCCGTTACCGGGACGGCGGAGTGCTTGCCCAAGGGCGCGAAGTGGCCACGACGCGTTCCGGTCACGCTCCGATTCGGCGCGCCGTTCGTCATCCTGCAGCGCCGGTCGACGGACGACTCGCGCGTGTCGCACGAGGAGGCGGCCGACGCGATCATGCTGGCGATCTCGGAATTGCTGCCGGCCGAGATGCGGGGAAAGTTCAGCGACCTGGAGGGGCTGCGCTCACGCCTGGCGGGAGTGACGCGTCCCGCGTGAATGTCGGATAGTCCGGACTAACCGGGCAACTGGGGCCTGAAAACCACGGATAGTCCGGACTATCCGGGGGTTCTACCCGATCGCGGGCCGCGCCCAGTCGTCCTCGACCAGGCTTCCGAGCGCGGGGTTGAAGCAGGCGTCGAACGCCTCCTTCAGCGTTTGCGGCGTGAGCCGCGGAGGCTGCTGCCGGTAGTTCGCGAGGTCGACCAGCCGCGCCATCAGCGCGCGCGGGTGGGAGCCACGCAGCGGCTTTTTGCCGTAGAGGTTGTTGAGCAGGTAGCCGACCGCCTTCTCGTCCCAGGGCACGCCCTGCCGTTCGCACTCGTGGCGCAGGATGCGACCGAACGCCTCGGGCGACGGGTTGCCGACACCGATCTTGTACGCCATGCGGCGAAGGAACGCTTCGTCGACCAGCTCGGTGGGCGAGAGGTTGGTCGAGAACACGACCTGACAGAGGAACGGCAGCTCGATCTTGCGACCTGAAGCCGAGAGGTCGATGTAGTCGATCTTCTTCTCCATCGGGACGATGAAGCGGTTGAGCAGCCGCATCGGCGGCACTTCCTGCCGGCCGAAGTCGTCGATGACCAGGACGCCCGCGTTCGCCTTCCACTGGAGCGGCGCCTCGTAGTAGCGGTTCGCCGCGTCCCAGGTGAGGTCGAGCTGCTGGAGCTTGAGCTCACCGCCCGCGGTGACGACCGGCCGCTCGACCTTGACCAGCCGGCGGTCGATTGGCTGCTCGCCTTCGGCGACCTTGTGGTAGACGGGGTCGATCACGCGCACGATCTCGTCGCCGATGGCGACCGCGTGCGGGATCTCGATCGGCGCACCCATCAGCAGCGCCATGCGCTCGGTGATGGTCGACTTGCCGTTGCCGGGGGCGCCGAAGATGAACAGCGAGGCGCGCGACACCATCGCGCCGCCGATCTGGTCGATGACGTGCTGCTCGAGCTCGAGCTCCCCCAGAGCGCGCTTGAGCTGCGCGTCGGTGACCGGCGACTTGCCCGTGACCTGCGACCGGATCAGCGCGAGGTAATCCTCGAAGTTGACCGGGCATGGCCCGAGGTACCGGGTCTGGATCGTCGACATCTCGGCCGCGCGCTGCCGGCCGGCGCCCGAGATGGCGTAGTTCATCTTCACGGGGTAAGGACGGCCTTCGAGGCCGGGGTCGTTGGACACGCCGCGCGTGTCCATGAGCTGGTTCTTCTCGAACTCGTCGATCAGTGGGGCGAAGGTTTCGAAGGGCAGGCCGAGTCTCTGCTCGAGGGCGGCGCCGGTCAGCTGGTCGGCGAAGGCAAGCGTGCGCAGCAGCAGGCTCGCGACCAGGTCACGCCGGATATGGAGATCCTCGAGCCGCTTGGGAGCCTCGATCGCCCCGGTAACCATCGGCCGGACATCATAGCTGTCAGTACCGGGGTTCCGATCCGTGATACCGGACGTCGTCTTGGCGGCCGGGTTTACCCCGGCCGCAACAATGCCTCATGTGTCGCCGACGCCGCCAGTGGAGGGGATTGGCAAGTGTTCACCGCTCCGGGAAGGAGTTAGCGGCCCGAATCCGGCCGGTTCTAGCCTTGGTGCGATGAACCACGTTCGATCGGCCGTTGAGGGCCAACCTGCTGGGGACCCCACGCCTTCGGCGTGGGGCGGGACCGGGAAGGTTCCCTCTGCGGTCGAATTTGTCGCACTGGACCTGGAAACGACCGGTCTCGACCCGGCGAGGGACCGCGTCATCGAGGTGGGGGCGGTGGCGTTCACACCGGGTTACGTCACTTCAACGCTCGAGCAGCTGGTCGATCCAGGACGGGCCGTGCCCGACACGGTGCTCCGTCTGACGGGTATCAAAGCGGACGAGCTCCGCGGCGCCGCGAGCCAGGAGACGGCGCTCCGCCAGCTCGCCGACTTCGTGCGCGGGCGCCAGCCGGTCGGCCACGGCGCGCGGCTCGACGTCGAGTTCCTCGAGGCCGCGGGCCTGTGGGACCCGGAGCTGGAGATTCTCGACACGCTCGACATCGCGCGCATCCTGCTGCCGGCTGCCGGCAGCCACAGCCTGCCGCTGCTGTCGACGGAGATGGGGTTCACCCAGCCGCGGCCGCACCGAGCCCTCGACGATGCGGACGCCACGCGCCAGCTGCTCCTGCGCCTGCGCGAGGAGGCGGTGGCGCTCGACGAAGGCCTGAAGGAGTCGATGCTCGCCCTGGTCGCCCCTTATCCATGGGTGGTCGCGCGGTTCTTCGCGGACGCCCTCAGCGCTCCGAACCCGAATCCGGAACCTGCAACCGCGGTCGAGGTCGAGCACTCCGGCCGCCGGATGGCGGCCGAGCCGCCGCCGGACGACCCCGCCACGGTCACTGCTCTGCTCGAACCGGAGGGTCCGCTGGCCGAGCTGATTCCGGGCTACGAGCATCGCGAGTCGCAGCTGCAGATGATGCTCGCCGTCGGTCAGATCCAGGCACGTGGGGGCACGCTCGTCGTCGAGGCCGGAACCGGTACCGGAAAGAGCCTCGCGTATCTCGTCCCGTCGCTCGCTCGCGCGGTGCGGCATCGCGAGCGTGTGGTCGTGTCGACCAACACCCACACGCTACAGGAGCAGTTGATGGGCAAGGATCTGCCGGCACTGCGCGAGTGGCTCCCCTGGGCGTTCAAGGCGGTGCTGCTGAAGGGCAGGTCCAACTACATCTCGCTGCGGCGCTGGCGCCGCTATCTCGCCGAACCGTGCAGCGACGCCGAGGAGCTGATGTTCAAGCTCAAGGTGCTGATCTGGCTGCACTCGACGGAAAGCGGCGATCGCTCCGAGCTGCGTCTTTACGGCCGCGAAGAAGTCCTGTGGACGAAGATCGCCAGCGATCCGCTCGACTGCGTCGGCATCCACTGCACAAAAGAGGACTGCTACGTGCATCGGGCGCGGGCCGAGGCCGAGACCGCCGACCTCGTCGTCGTCAACCACGCCCTGCTTCTGGCCGACGCCGAGGTGGGCGGTGGACTGCTGCCCGAGTACGACCACCTCGTCATCGACGAAGCGCATCACCTCGAGGATGCCGCGACTCGTGGGCTTCGGCAGGAGACCGATGGACCCGGTGCGATCGCGCTGCTCGAGCGCCTGTCGGGCGGGTTGCTCGAGGATCTCGGCCGGCAGCCGCACCTCGGCGCGTCCGAAGACGCATTCGCCGACGCGATTCCACAGGCGATCTCCGCGACCGAGCGCGTGCGCGAGCTGTTTGGCCTTGCCGACGTCTGGGTCGCGGGCCGGTTGGGTGAGGCCGAGCGGCGCGAAGAATCTGTACGCATCACGCCTCCGCTTCGCGAAGACGGCGCCTGGAGCGATATTCGGTTGAGCGCCGAGAATGCGGTGACGTCGCTCACAGCACTCGACGCCCTCCTGCGCAAAGCGGTCGCCGGCGTCCGCGAATGGCTGGGCGGCGAAGAGCCCGACCAGGGCATCCGCGAGCTGGAGATGATCCGCGGCCGGCTCGAGGCATCGCTGATGCTCCTCGACGAGGCGCTGCTGCATCCGGATGCGAACCGCGTCTACTGGTTCACGCAGGTGTCGCGCGCCGAGAACCTGCTGCTCCGCGCAGCGCCGATCAACGTCGGATCGCTTCTTCGTGACCGCGTGTATGCCGACCGGCGCTCGACCGTCTTCACGTCGGCGACGCTCGCGGTGGGCGGGACGTTCGATTACTTCAGCTCGCGGGTCGGCGTCGGGGCGGAGATCGAGGAGATGATTCTGCCATCGCCGTTCGATTTCTACCGCCAGGCGCTGGTCTGCCTTCCGACCGACATGCCGCTGCCCGAGGACGAGGCCTTCGACGGCGCGGTCGAGGATCTGATCGCCGCGGTTGCCGGCCGAGTCGGTGGCCGCACGCTCGCCCTGTTCACGTCGCATCGCCAGCTCAAAGACGTGCATGCGGCGCTCAAGCAGCGAGTCGACCTCGACGAGGTGCTGATCCTCGGTCAGGGCATCGACGGGCAAAGGCGCCAGCTGCTGAAGACGTTCGAGGAATCGGAACGCCCGCTCCTGCTCGGCACGTCGACCTTCTGGGAGGGGATCGACATCCCAGGCGAGAGGCTCAGCTGCGTGATCGTCGTCCGCCTTCCGTTTCCCGTGCCTAGCGAGCCGGTTTACGCGGCGCGCGCGGAGCAGGTGCGCGATCCGTTCACGCAGCTCGCCCTTCCGCAGGCCGCACTGCGCCTGAAGCAGGGATTCGGGCGGCTGATCCGCCGGTCGACAGATCACGGCGCGGTGGTGATCCTGGACAACCGGATTCTCGGCCGCGACTACGGCAAGACGTTTCTGCAGGTGCTGCCGCCGGCGTCTCGCTACGTCGGCCCGGGATCCGATGTGGCGGACCAGGTGGGGGCGTGGCTCGACTTTTCGTAGTCGGCACGCCGATTGGCAACCTCGAGGACCTGAGCGCGCGGGCGGTCCGGATCTTGAGCGAGGTCTCGGCGATCGCGGCCGAGGACACGCGTGTCACGGCGCGCCTGCTCGCGAGGCACGGCATCCGCAAGCCGATGATCAGCTATCGCGCGCCGGTCGAGCGGCGCGGGCTGCCGCGCGTGATGGAGGCACTTGATGAGGGCGACGTGGCGCTGGTCAGCGACGCAGGCACGCCGACCGTTTCGGATCCGGGCCAGGCGCTGGTGACCGCGGCGTGGGCAGCTGGCCACACCGTCGTGCCGATCCCGGGTCCGAGCAGCGTCACCGCCGCGCTCTCGATCGCCGGCTACGGCGGCCCTGGATTCACGTTCCTCGGCTACCTGCCACGGAAGGCGGGCGAGATGCGCCGTCTCCTTGATTCGATTCGCGACGATCGTCGTCCGGCGGTGGCGTTCGAATCGCCGTTTCGCATCGCCAAATCGCTCGCGCTCATCGCCGAATCGATACCCGACCGCAGCGTCACCGTGACGCGCGAGCTGACCAAGGTGCACGAGGAGGTGCTGCGCGGGACCGCATCGGAGGTGATGGCCGCTCTCGGAGACCGGGCGCGCGGCGAGTTTACGCTTGTCATTAGTGGGCAGGATCGGCCCGCGCGGCCTGAGCTCGCGGCAGGCGACCGCAGGGCGCCGGTCCGGGCGCCGAGGCGAAGGCAAGGGTGGCGCGAGGAGGAGCGCACTTAATGTGCGCGACGACGAAGCGACGGGTCCCATAACGCCCGCATCGGCGTCCGGAGCCGATGAGATCAGGTCGCGGCGTGGCCGATACTGTCCACAAGGTGCCGGAAGACAAGCGAATCCTGATCGCTCCCGCATGGCCGTACGCCAATGGTCCGCGCCACATCGGCCACGTGGTCGGGCTCGCGGTTCCCGGCGATGTGCTCGCGCGCTACTGGCGTCTTCGTGGCGCGCACGTGTTGATGGCCAGCGGCACCGACGAGCATGGAACTCCGATCACCTACGAAGCCGACAAGAAAGGCATCCCGCCGAAGCAGTTCGCCGACCAGAACAACGCCGTCATCATCGACGACTTCGTCCGGCTCGGCATGACCTACGACATCTTCACGCGCACCACGACGGCGAACCACTACCACGTCACGCAGGAGCTG